>NZ_LZKE01000070.1:0-68844 GCF_001672675.1 Mycobacterium sp. E2327 | reverse complement strand
TCCCGACGATGTCGGCGCCCCGCCCGGGGGTGGGGCTGGGGCTGGTGGTCTCGCTGGACGACGCGGTGAGCTTGCCCGCCGCCCGGGAGATCTCCGTGGACAGCGCGCGGGCGTGTGCGGCGCGCTGGGTCGCGACGACGGTCAGCGCGGCCGCGACCTGGGGCGCGAGACCCACGGCCGTGGCGGCGGCCCCGGCCAGCGCGCTGTCTTTGCGGGCCTGGTCCAGCGGCCCCAACAGGTTTTCGACGGCGGGCGGCTTCGGCTGCGGTTCGCCGCAGGCGGACGCGACCACCCCGAGCGCAGCAAGGGCTGCGGCGCCGGCGAGCACACCCCGCCCCGCCGCCGGGCCCGCCGCCGCCACCGCCGCCGGTGTCCGACGTGATCAACTCGCTGCGCGCGTCCGCGGAGAACGCCAGCCGGCTGGTGACGACGGAGTCCGGCTACCGGTCCGGGCTGCTCGCGTCGATCGCCGCGTCGTGCACGGCGTCCGCGACGGTGGCGCTAGTGCCCGGGGGGCCGTCGATATGAGTTCCGGCAAGGACGCCGACAACGCGGCCCTGTGCGACGCGCTGGCCATCGAGCACTCGACGATCTACGGCTACGGCATCGTGTCCGCGCTGTCGCCGCCCAGCGTCAACGACATGGTGGTGGAGGCCCTGGGCCAGCACCGCCAGCGCCGCGACGACGTGATCGCGATGCTGGCCGCGCGAAAGGTCAACGCGCCGGTCGCCGCCGCGGGCTACCAGTTGCCGATGCTGGTGGGCAGCCCGGCCGACGCGGCGCGGCTGGCGGCCCGCATGGAGAACGACTGCTCGACGGCGTGGCGCGCCGTCATCGAGCACGCGGAGACGGCGGACGACCGCGCGTTCGCATCCAACGCCCTGACGCAGAGCACGGTCATGGCCGCCAGGTGGAACCGCGTGCTGGGCGCCTGGCCGATCACGACCAGCTTCCCGGGCGGCAACGAGTAGCCCGCGCTAGGAGTCCAGGGCCGCCACGATGTCGGTGGCCAGCGATTCGCTCACCGCGAGCTCGCGGGTCTGCCCGCCGAAGCGATCCCGCAGCTCGACCACGCCGTCGGCCCACCCCCGTCCCACCACGACGATCCGCGGGACGCCGAGTAGCTCGGCGTCCTTGAACTTCACCCCGGGCGACGCCTGGCGGTCGTCGAGCAGGACCTCGAGACCCAGCCGATCCAGGTCGTCGGCCAGCGCGATCGCGCCGGCGCGGGCCTGGTCGTCCTTGTTGGCGATGACCAGGTGGACGTCGAACGGCGCCACGGCCGACGGCCAGCGCAGGCCCAGCTCGTCGTGGTGCTGCTCGGCGATGACGGCCACCATCCGCGATACGCCCAGGCCGTAGGAGCCCATGGTCAGGCGCACCGGCTTGCCGTCCTCGCCGAGGACGTCGACCGTGAAGGCGTCGGTGTATTTGCGGCCGAGCTGGAAGATGTGCCCGATCTCGATGCCGCGCGCGGACACCAGTGGGCCCGCCCCGTCCGGGGACGGGTCGCCGTCGCGCACCTCGGCGGCCTCGATGGTGCCGTCGGCCGTGAAGTCCCGGCCCGCCACCAGCCCGACGACGTGTCGGCCGGGCTCGTCGGCCCCGGTGATCCAGCTGGTGCCGTCCACCACCCGCGGGTCGACGAGGTAGCGAACGCCGTTGTCCCGCAATGCTTTCGGCCCGATGTAGCCCTTCACCAGGAACGGGTACTTGGCGAAGTCGGCGTCGTCGAGCAGGGCGTAGTCGGCCGGTTCCAGCGCCGCGCCCAGCCGCTTGTCGTCCACCTCGCGGTCGCCGGGCACCCCGACGGCCAGCAGCTCCCACTCGCCGCCGGGCTGGCGGACCTTGAGCAGGACGTTCTTCAAGGTGTCGGCCGCGGTGATCTCGCGGCCCAGGTCGGCGCCGTTGGCCCAGTCGACCAGGGTGGCGATCGTCGGGGTGTCGCCGGTGTCGTGGACCACCGCCTCGGGGAGCCCGTCGATCGGGCGCGCCTCGGGGCGGGCGGTGACGACCGCCTCGACGTTGGCGGCGTAGCCAGATTCCAGGCAGCGCACGAAGGTGTCCTCGCCGACTTCGCTCTCGGCCAGGAATTCCTCGGACGCGCTGCCGCCCATCGCGCCCGACACCGCCGACACGATGACGTAGCGCACCTGCAGCCGCTCGAAGATGCGCTGGTAGGCCTCCCGGTGCGCGTGGTAGGCGGCCTTGAGCCCGGCGTCGTCGATGTCGAACGAGTAGGAGTCCTTCATCACGAACTCCCGGACCCGCAGGATGCCGGCCCGCGGCCGCGCCTCGTCGCGGTACTTGTTCTGGATCTGGAACAGCAGCAGCGGAAAGTCCTTGTAGGAGCTGTATTCGCCCTTGACCGTCAGGGCGAAGAGCTCCTCGTGCGTGGGGCCCAGCAGGTAGTCGTTGCCGCGTCGGTCCTGCAGGCGGAAAACGCCGTCGCCGTACTCGGTCCAGCGGTTCGTCGTCTCGTACGGCGCGCGCGGCAGCAGGGCCGGGAACAGGATCTCCTGCCCGCCGATCGCGTTCATCTCGTCGCGGACGATCCGTTCGATCTTGCGCAGCACCCGCAGCCCGAGGGGCAGCCAGCTGTACAGCCCGGGTGCGATGGGCCGGACGTAGCCGGCGCGAATGAGCAGCTTGTGGCTGGGCACTTCGGCGTCGGCGGGGTCGTCGCGCAGGGTGCGCAGGAACAGCTCGGACATCCGGGTGATCACAGCGGGCCAGCCTAGCCTGGCGACGATGCAGGCCGGGACGGCCTGCTGAGGAGGCAGGCCATGGATGTAGTCAGTGGCGTGGGCCTGCCGAAAATCGTCGCCTCCTGTGCCCGGAAACTCAGCTTCTCCTCAGCGGCGCACGATACGTTGACGCGCATGGGCACGTCCGTGACGGGCGGGGGCTCCGGTGACCGGAGCCGGCCCGTGCTGGCGACCTTGACCGCCCTGTATTTGCTCGAGCTGATCGGAATCCTCTGCGCCGCAACGGCAGTCGCGGTCCACAACGCGGGATTGCCGACGCTGGCCCTGCTCGGGGCGGCGGCGCTGGTGGGCTGGCAGGCGATGCGGCTGCTGCGGGGCCGACGGGCGTTGGGCGTGGCCGGCCTGGCCGTGCAGTCGATTCTGCTGATCGGCGCGATCGCGCTGGCGACCCAGCGACCGGCCGCCGGTGTGGCGGGGGTGGCGGTGACGGCCGGCGTTCTCGCGGCGTGGGGCCGGCTGGGCAGGCCCGCCCGTTCGGTCCAGCCGGTGGCGGCGACGGCCGAGGTTCCGAGCGGGTCCGATGGGGTCAGGCCGGGCCTCGGTGGCGTCGTCCTGGTGCTCCTCACGTCGGCGCTGGTGTTGGCCGCCCTGTCCGTGCGCGGCGGAATCGTGATCGGAATGGTCGTGCTGGCGGTCATCTTCATTCCGCTCGAGCGGCTGTTCGCGCTGCGGCCGCGCCGGATTCTGCGGGCGGGATGGCGTACCGACCTGGTGCACTACCTGGTCAACGGGGCCGCGCTGAAGGTGGGGACCGTCGTCGCGGTGGTGGTGGTCGGCACCGCCCTGCGGGCCTTCATCCCCCCAGCCGTCCGGTCCGCGATCGCCGCGAGTCCGGGCTGGGCGCAGATCACCGCCGCGCTGGCGATCGCCACGGTCGGCGGCTACGCGGGGCACCGCGCGGCGCACGAGGTTCCGCTGTTGTGGCGGTTCCACCGCGTGCACCACAGCATCCGCGAGATGGACTGGCTGGCCGCCAGCCACCTGCATCCGCTGGATCAGATCTTCATCCGCTCCTGCGCGGTGCTGCCGCTGTATGCGCTGGGGTTCGGCCGAATCAGCCTGGGCGCCTTCGTCGTGCTGACCACGCTGCAGGCGATCTTCATTCACGCCAATGTGCGGCTCACGTTCGGCCCGCTGAGGTGGGTGATCGCGACCCCGCAGTTCCACCATTGGCATCACGCCCGCGATCCCCGGGCGTACAACTCCAACTACGCCGGGGAGTTCCCGGCCGTCGACGCGCTGTTCGGCACCCTCTACCTACCTACCCACGGCTGGCCCGCGCAGTACGGCATCGACGACGGCGAACCCGAGGGATATTTGCGGCAACTGGTGTGGCCGTTTGCGGCCTAGACCCGGGCTAGAGCTCGCCGGCGTCGAGCGCGTCCTTGACCTCTTGCGCGTGGGCGACCTGCTCGGGGGTGTAGCCGATGAGCAGCGCCGCGCCGCCGACGATGACGGCCACGCCGGCCACCCACAGCAGCCCGTAGGTATAGCCGTGGTCGAGGGCCTGCAACTGCGCGGCGTTCATGAACTTCACCGGGCCGTTGGTGCCGCCCAGGTACAGCGTGCGCGAGGTGATCACGGCCTGGATGACGGCCAGCACCAGCGGGCCGCCCAGGCTCTGCAGCATCAGCGCGATCGCCGACACGGGGCCGATCTGGTCGAAGCCGACACCGGCGATCGCCGACAGGGTCAGCGGGACCACGCAAATGCCGATCCCGATCCCGCCCACGATGATCGGCAGCACCAGGTTGGGGAAGTACGGCACGCCCCGGTGCATGAAAAGCGAGCCGTAGATCATCGCCCAGAAGAGCAGGAGCCCGCCGCCGATCGTCAGCACCCGCGGCGAGAACCGCGACACCAGCTGCGACGACAGACCGAGGCCGATGCCCATCGCGATGACGAACGGGATGAAGCCGACACCGGCCCGCAGCGCGCTGTAGCCGAGGATGTCCTGCACGTACAGGCCGATGCACACCGTCAGGCTGAACATGAGTCCGCCGGCCAGGAAGATCGCGGCGAACGTGACCAGCCGGTTGCGGTCGCGGAACAGCTCGAACGGGACGACGGGGTTCGCGGCGGTGCGCTCGACGACGATGAAGGCCAGGGCCGCCGCCAGGGCCACCGCGGCCGAGCCGATGGTGGTGACCGAGACCCAGCCCTTCTCCGGACCCATCGAGAAGGCGAAAACGGCGGCGGTGCAGGCCAGCGTGGCCAGCATGGCGCCGGTCGCGTCCAGCTTCATCCGCTCCCGGTTGGTTTCGCGCAGCGCGGTGCGGGCCAGGTAGATCATCACCAGCCCGATCGGCACGTTCACCAGGAAGGCCAGCCGCCAAGACAGCTCGGTCAACGCGCCGCCGACGACGAGGCCCATCACGGAGCCGATCGCGGTCATCGCGGCGAACACGGCCGTCGCGGCGTTACGAGCCGGCCCCTTCGGGAAGGTGGTCGCCACCAGCGCCAGACCGGTGGGCGACGCGATGGCCGAACCGATGCCCTGCAGGAGCCGGGCGATGACCATGGTCGCCTCGTCCCAGGCGACCGCGCACAGCACGGAGGAGATGGTGAACAGCGCGACGCCGACGATGAACGTGCGCTTGCGCCCGATGGTGTCGCCGAGGCGACCACCCAGCAGCATCAACCCGCCGAACGTCAGCACGTACGCGGTGATCACCCAGCTGCGGCCGGCGTCGGAGAGGCTCAGGTCGTTCTGGATCCTGGGCAGCGCCACGATGGCGATGGTGCTGTCCATGGTCGCCAGCAGCTGCATGCCACCGATCGCGATCACGGCCGCGATGAAGCGCCACGAAGGCAGCCACGTAGGCGAATACCTGCCGATACGTGAGGAGGCGGTCTCCGCCGGCGGCGTAGCGCGCACCGGGGCCGGACGATCGGGGCGTGCGGAGGTCCAGTTTTGGGCCGCGCGCTCTGCGTCGTTGAGAGCCGTCATAATGGGTTACCTTACAGTAATCTTAAGAATCTTTTAAACGCCGAACGCAGCTACGGCCCCGATCACGATGATCGCCGGAGGTCGGATCCCCTCGGCGCGGATCTTTTCCGGCGTGTCGGCGAGGGTGGCCCGCAACGTGTGCTGAGCTGCGGTTGTCCCGTGCTGGACCACCAGCACCGGCGTATCCGCAGGTCGGCCGCCCTTCAGCAGGACGTCCACGAACTGCTCGATGCGTTCGACGGCCATCAGCAAAACGATGGTGCCCCGCATCGCGGCCAATGCATCCCAATTCACTAACGATTCGGGGTGGCCCGGCGCAACGTGCCCGCTGACCACCACGAACTCGTGATTTATCGCCCGGTGCGTGACCGGAACGCCCGCCAGCGCGGGCACGCCTATGGCACTTGTCACACCGGGCACCACGGTCACCGGAATTCCGGCCTCGGCGCATGCCAGCACCTCCTCATACCCGCGCGCGAAGACGAAGGGGTCCCCGCCCTTGAGGCGGACGACGAAGCTGCCGGATCGGGCCCGCTCGATCATGACGTGGTTGATCGCGTCCTGGGCCATGGCGCGCCCGTACGGGATCTTGGCCGCGTCGATCACCTCCACGTGCGGCGGCAGCTCCGCGAGCAGTTCCGGCGGCGCGAGCCGGTCGGCGACCACCACGTCAGCCTGGGCGAGCAGCCGCCGCCCGCGCACGGTGATCAGTTCGGGGTCGCCGGGGCCGCCGCCGACCAGCGCCACCCCGCCGCGCACCACGTCGGAGCTCTCGGCCGTGATGAGCCCCTGCTGCAGGGCCTCCCGGATGGCCGACCGGATGGCCGCGGAGCGGCGGTGCTCGCCGCCGGCCAGCACCCCGACCGACAGGCCCGCGTAGCTGAAGGTCGCCGGGGTTACCGCGGTTCCCTCTATGGCGACGTCCGCGCGGACGCAGAAGATCTGGTTGCGTTCGGCCTCGGCGACGACGGCGGCGTTCACCCGCGCGTCGTCGGTGGCCGCGATCGCGTACCAGGCCCCGTCGAGGTCGCCGTCGCGGTATTCGCGCACCGACAGGACGATTCCGCTCATCGCCTCTACGGCCGGGGTGGCGGTGCGCGTGACGACGTGTACGTCGGCGCCGCTGGCGATGAGCAGGGGCAACCGGCGCTGGGCGACGGTCCCGCCGCCGACCACGACGACCTTCTTGCCGGCCAGCCGCAGCCCGGCCAGGTAGGCGTTGTCGGTCACGCGGCAAGCCTAAGGGGTGCTGCATGGCCGGCCGGCGCGCGCGACGAAGCGCGCCACGGCGCCCGGCGCGGCGGCCGGGTGGGTGTGCAGGTACGACGCGTGCACGCCGGCGTGCACGGCGCCGTCGGAGACCGCCTGGACCTGATCACCCTGGTACACCCACGCCGGCTGGTAGCTCTGGGCGAAAGTCACTGCGGTCCGGTGGAATTCGTGCCCGACCACCCGCTCGCCGACGGAATACAGCGGCGAATCCACCACCGCGACGGCCTCACGGTAGGCCAGCGTGAGGTGCGGCGTGAAGCGCGCCGACCCGGCCAGCACCCCACACATCGGTTGCCCGTCAAGTTCTGAAGCCAGGTAGATCAGCCCGGCGCATTCGGCGTGCACGGGCCCGCCGGCGGCGGCCAGCTCCTTGATCTGGCGGCGGACAACCTCGTTGGCGGACAGCTCCGCGGTGAACTGCTCGGGAAAGCCGCCGGGCAACAGGACCGCGTCGGTGCCGTCAGGCAACGCGTCGACGAGCGGGTCGAACTCGGCGACGTCGGCGCCGGCGGCGCGCAGCAGCTCCGCGTGCTCGGCATAGCCGAAGCTGAACGCCTTTCCGGCCGCCACGGCGACGGTGGCGCGCGCGGCCGGCGTCTCGCCCACCGCCGCGACAGGGTCCCACGGCGCATCGGCGCAGCCGCAGCGGGCGGCCGCCACCACGGCGGCCAGATCGACGTGGCGGGCGACCAGGGCGGTCATCGCCTGCACCGCGTCGTGCGCGCGGTGCCCGTACTCCACGGCCGTGACGAGCCCGAGATACCTTGTGGGCAGCTCCAATTCGGCGGTGCGCGGGATGGCGCCCAACACCGGGACGCCGGCCTGCTCGCAGGCCTGTCGCAGCACCTGCTCGTGGCGGGGCGACCCGACCCGGTTGAGGATCACGCCGCAGATGCGGGTGGCGGCGTCGAAGGTCGAAAACCCGTGCAGCAGCGCCGCGATGCTGTGACTCTGGCCGCGCGCGTCGACCACCAGGATCACCGGGCTGCCCAGCAGGCCGGCGACGTGGGCGGTGGAGCCCGCCGCAGGCGCGGTCGTTCCGATGCGCCCGTCGAAGAGCCCCATCACGCCCTCGATGACGGCGATGTCCGCGCCGGCGGTCCCGTGCGCATACAGCGGGCCGATGAGCCGCTCCCCCACCAGCACCGGATCCAGGTTGCGGCCGGGGCGCCCGGCGGCCAGGCCGTGGTAGCCGGGGTCGATGAAGTCGGGGCCGACCTTGAACGGCGCGACGGCATGGCCCGCCTCGCGGAGGGCACCGATCAAACCCGTTGCCACGGTGGTCTTTCCGCTTCCCGACGCGGGCGCGGCGATGACCACCGCGGGGACCGGGGTCATCGCCCCACCCGGGACCGCGAGCGCGCGCAAAATGACACCGAATACGGCGTGTCGCCGTGCAGACACGCGCCGTCGCGGCGGCTCGCGGGGACGCTCACCACTCGATGCCCTTCTGCCCCTTGCGGCCCGCGTCCATCGGGTGTTTGACCTTGGCCATCTCGGTGACCAGATCGGCCGCGTCGACCAGCCGCTGGGGGGCGTCGCGACCGGTGATCACCACGTGCTGGTGGCCGGGCCTGGCCAGCAGGGCGTCGACCACGTCGTCGACGTCGACCCAGCCCCACTTGAGCGGATAGGTGAATTCGTCCAGCACGTAGAAGTCGTGCCGCTGCGCGGCCATCCGGCGCGCGATCTCGGCCCAACCGTCGGCGGCGGCCGCCGCGTGGTCGATTTCGCTGCCGGCCTTGCGAGTCCAGGACCAGCCTGCCCCCATCTTGTGCCATTCGACTGCGCCGCCGGCGCCGTCGCGGTCGTGCAGCTCGCCGAGCCGGGCGAACGCCGCCTCCTCGCCCACCTTCCACTTCGCGCTCTTGACGAATTGGAACACGGCCACGCGCAGGCCGGCGTTCCACGCCCGCAACGCCATGCCGAATGCCGCCGTCGACTTTCCCTTGCCGGCCCCGGTGTGCACCGCCAGCACGGGCGTGTTGCGGCGCGCCCGGGTGGTCAGGCCGTCGTCGGGCACTTCGAGCGGTTTCCCCTGTGGCATGGAGGCTTATCCTCGCTCAGGCCGCGCCGCGCACGGCGCGCGTCAGGTGATCGGCGCGCAACTGCTCGAGTCGCACCGCCGGCGCGCCGAGCTGATCCGCGAGTTGACGGGCCAGCCCCAGCCGCACGTACGACGTCTCGCAGTCCACGACCACCGCGGCGGCACCCTCGGCGCGCAGCCGTGCCGCCGCGATTCGGCTGCGCCGCAACGGGTCCGGCCCGGCGGTGGCCCGGCCGTCGGTGAGCACGACCACCAGCGGGCGCCGCGCGCGGTCGCGCGCCTTTTCCCGGATGATCAGCTCGCGCGCGGCCAGCAGGCCCTCGGCCAGCGGGGTCTTGCCGCCGGTGTCGAAGCGGGCCAGTCGCCGCCCGGCGATGTGCGCCGACGATGTCGGCGGCAGCAACAGCCGGGCCTGCTGTTGACGGAAGGTGATCACCGCGACCTTGTCCCGACGCTGGTAGGCGTCGCGCAGCAGCGACAGGGCGGCGCCGCTCACGGCGGCCATGCGATCCCGGGCGGCCATCGAGCCCGACGCGTCCACGACGAAGATCACCAGGTTGCCTTCGCGCCCTTCGCGGATGGCGCGGCGCACGTCCTGAGGGTCCGGACGCAGCGGCCCCGTTCCGGCGCGCTCGGCGGCCGCCAGCAGGGTGGCGAACAGGTGCAGCCCGTGCGCGCCGGAGGCGGTGTCGCCGCCGTCGGTGGCGGCCACCACCATGCCGGAAGTGTTGCGCGCCCGCGACCGCCGTCCCGGCGCGCCCTCGCCGACCCCTGGGACGGTCAACGCCCGGGTGCGAAACGTCGCCGACGGCGGCGCGCTGGGTTTCGTCGACGACGACCCCGGCTTCGAATTCGCTTGCGGTTCAGGTGCTTCGGTCACCTGCCCGCCCCCGGGCGGGTCGGGATCGGGCTCGGGGTCTTCGGAACCGGCTTGCGCCAGGGCCTCGTCCAGCTGGTCGCGATCGAGCCCAGGCTCATCGAACGGGTCGCGGCGGCGTCGGTGCGGCAACGCCAGCTCGGCCGCCACCCGGATGTCCTGCTCCTCGACGGCGCTGGCGCCGCGCCACGCGGCGTGCGCGACCGCGGTGCGGGCCAGCACGAGGTCGGCCCGCATGCCGTCGACGTCGAACGCCGCGCACAGGGCGGCGATGCGCCGTAATTCGTTGTCCGGCAGGGACACCTGGTCGACGAGGGCCCGGGCCGCGGCGATCCGGCGGGCCAGTTCCGCGTCGGCGTCGGCGTAGCGCGCCGCGAACGCGTCCGGGTCCGCCTCGTAGGCCATGCGCTGCCGGACCACCTGCATCCGCACGTCGACGTCGCGCGACGCGTGCACGTCGACGGTGAGCCCGAACCGGTCCAGCAGCTGGGGACGCAGCTCGCCCTCCTCCGGGTTCATAGTGCCGATCAACACGAAGCGCGCCTCGTGCGAGTGGGAGATGCCGTCGCGCTCGATGTGCACCCGGCCCATCGCGGCGGCGTCAAGCAACACGTCGACCAGGTGGTCGTGCAGCAGGTTGACCTCGTCGACGTAGAGCACGCCGCCGTGGGCGCGCGCCAGCAGCCCCGGGGAGAACGCGTGCTCGCCATCGCGCAGCACCCGCTGCAGGTCCAGCGAGCCGATCACCCGGTCTTCGGTTGCGCCGAGCGGCATTTCGACCAGCCCGGCGCGATCCCCGTTTCCGGTCGCGGCAGCCAGTAGCCCGGCCAGCCCGCGCACGGCTGTCGACTTGGCGGTGCCCTTCTCGCCGCGGATCAGCGCGCCGCCGATCTCCGGGCGCACGGCACACAGCAACAGGGCCAGCCGCAGTTGGTCGTGCCCGACGATCGCGCTGAACGGATACGGCTTCACGGCGCCTCCGCCAGACCGGAGCCGGGACGCACCATCGGGATGT
This sequence comes from Mycobacterium sp. E2327, assembly GCF_001672675.1. NCBI lineage: Bacteria > Bacillati > Actinomycetota > Actinomycetes > Mycobacteriales > Mycobacteriaceae > Mycobacterium > Mycobacterium sp. E2327. The sequence goes on along the minus strand of NZ_LZKE01000070.1, from coordinate 57,915 downwards.
GCGGGATGCCGTCGTCGACGAAATCGTCACCGGCACGGACGAATCCGTGCTGGGCGTACATGTCGGCCAGGTATGCCTGGGCGTCGATCCGGCACGGGTAATCGCCGACCTCGGCCAGTGCGGCGCGCAGCAGCCGAGTGGTGTGGCCTTGGCCGCGGGCGCTGCGTTTTGTGCATAGCCGCCCGAGCCGAAAGGCCTTCTCGCCGCCGGCGTGCTCCTCCATCAACCGCAACGTGCAGATCACCTCGCCGTCGGGCGTTTCCAGCCAGAAGTGCCGGGTTTCGGCGAGCAGGTCGCGCCCGTCCAGCTCCGGATACGGGCAGGCCTGCTCGACGACGAACACCTCCACCCGCAGCTTGAGCAGCTCGTAAAGGGTCGCGGCGTCAAGGTCTTTGGACCAGGCGCGGCGCAGCGCTTCGCTCACGATGCCCCCAGCCCCAGCGCCTTGGTCCCCCACGACCAGACGTCCTCGAACAGCGCGGGCTCCCGGGACAGCTCCGTCCCCAGCGACGGCACCATCTCCTTGAGCGCCGGCAACCACGAGGCATACCGGTCGGCGAAGCAGCGCTGCAGGACGTCGAGCATGGCCGGCACTGCGGTCGACGCCCCCGGGGAGCCGCCCAGCAGGCCGGCGATGCTGCCGTCGTCGGCGCTGAGCACGGTGGTGTTGAAGTCGAGCGCCCCGCCGCGGCGCCGGTCGCGGCGGATCACCTGAACGCGCTGGCCGGCCACCGTCAGCTCCCAGTCCGAATCTGTTGCGCTGGGCGCGAATTCGCGCAGCGCGCGCACCCGGTCGGGCTCGGAGAGCCGCAGCTGGCCGATCAGGTAGTTCAGCAGCGTCAGCTGGGTGACGCCGACGCCGAGCATCGACACCAGGTTGTCCGGCTTGACCGAGCGGGGCAGGTCGGTGAAATGGCCGTGCTTCAAGAACTTCGGCGACCAGCCGGCGAACGGCCCGAACACCAGCCACGACTTGCCGTTGACGAACCGAAGGTCGAGATGCAGCGCACCCAGCGGCGGCGCGCCCGGCGCCGGGGCGCCGTACACCTTGGCGCGGTGCGCGACGGTGAGCGCCGGGTTGTCGGCGCGCAGGAATCGACCGCCGATCGGGAAGCCGGCGTACCCCCTGACCTCCTTGATGCCCGACTTCTGCAGCAGCGGCAGCGCGTCTCCCCCGGCGCCGACGAACACGAATTTGGCGTTCAGCCGACGCTTTTCGCCCGTGCGGCGGTTGCGGGCCAGCAGCGTCCAGCTGCCGTCGGATTGGCGGGTCAGGTTGCGGACCTCGTGACCGAACAGCGCCGTCGCACCGCCCCGCACGCAGTAGCCGACGAGTTGTCTTGCCAGCGAACCGAAGTCGACGTCGGTGCCGTCGGCGGCCCAGTTGAGCGCGGTCGGCTCGGAGAAGTCACGTTTGGCCGCCATGAACGGCAGGCGTCGGGCGAACTCATCCGGGTCGTCGAACAATTCGGTCCGCGCGAACAGCGGGTTGTGCGCCAGCGCGCGCTGCCGCCGCCGCAGGTAGTCCACCTGCTGCGCCCCGCGCACGAAGCTGGCGTGTGGGACCGGGTTGAGGAAGCCGCGGTCGGTCAGGATGCCGTTCTCGACGGCGTACGCCCAGAACTGACGCGTCACCTGGAACTGCTCGTTGATGCGGACGGCTTTGGTGATGTCGATCGAGCCGTCGGGGTTCTCCGGCGTGTAGTTCAGCTCGCACAGCGCGGAGTGCCCGGTGCCGGCGTTGTTCCAGGGGCTGCTGCTCTCGGCGGCGACGGCGTCCAGCCGCTCGATCAGCGTGATCGACCAGTCGGGTTCCAGCCGACGCAGCAATGCGCCCAGCGTGGCGCTCATGATGCCCGCACCGACCAGCACGACGTCGGCGCGTGCGGTTCTGGCTGGGCCTGACACCGTCCCAGGTTATCCCGGGCCTATCAAGAGCTAACGACGTGCGGCCCACCGGTGATCAGCAAAACCTCTAAGCTGGCCTCGTGACTGGCTGGGTGCCCGACGTGCTGCCCGGCTATTGGCAGCGCACGATCCCGCTCGGGCCCGACCCCGTCGGCGAGGGCGAGATCGTGGCGACGCTGGTCCGCCGCGGCGAGCCCTCGGACGGGCGGCACGCCGTCCTGGCCGTGCACGGCTACACCGACTACTTCTTCCACACCGAGCTGGCGGATCGCTTCGCCGACCGCGGCTTCGCCTTCTACGCGCTGGACCTGCAGAAGTGCGGCCGGTCGCGCCGCGACGGCCAGACCCCGCATTTCATCACCGACCTGGCCCACTATGACGTCGAACTCGAGCACGCGTTGGCGGCCATCCGCGAGCCCGGCCCCTCCGGCCGGCGAGCCAAGGTCCTGGTCTACGGCCATTCCTCCGGCGGGCTCATCGTGCCCCTGTGGCTGGACCGGCTGCGCCGGCGCGATCCCGCGGCGCACGCCGGGGTCGGCGGCCTGGTCCTCAACAGCCCGTTCCTCGACCTGCACGGCCCCGCGGTGCTGCGCCACTCGGTGACCTCGGCGGTGATCGCCGGCCTGTCCCGGGTGAAGTCGAAAGGCGTGGTCCGCGGATCCACTGAAGGCGGCTATGGCACCACCCTGCACCGCGACTACCACGGCGAGTTCGACTACAACCTGCAGTGGAAGCCGCTGGGCGGCTTCCCGATCACCCTCGGCTGGTTGCACGCCATCCGCCGTGGCCAGGCCCGCCTGCACCGCGGGCTCGACGTCGGCGTACCCAACCTGATCCTGCGTTCCGACCGGACCGTGCGCGAAACCAACGACCCGGCGTCCATGCAGACCGGCGACGCGGTCCTCGACGTCACCCAGATCGCCAAGTGGGCGGGCTGCATCGGCAATCGCACCACCATCGTCCCGGTGCCCGACGCCAAACACGACGTGTTCCTGTCGCTGGCCCAACCGCGGCGCACCGCTTATCGAGAACTGGACCTATGGCTGGACCACTACCTCGGCAGCGAAAACAGCGCCGCGCCGGCGTCCCCGGGGAAGGGGTGACGGCCCGGGCATGGAAACGTACGACATCGCGATCATCGGAACCGGTTCGGGCAACACCATTCTGGACGACAGGTACGCCGGCAAGCGCGTCGCCATCTGCGAGCACGGCACCTTCGGCGGCACCTGCCTCAACGTCGGGTGCATCCCGACGAAGATGTTCGTCTACGCCGCCGAGGTCGCGGCCACCGTGCGCGAGGCGGCCCGCTACGGCGTCGACGCGCACATCGACGGGGTGCGCTGGGACGACATCGTCTCGCGTGTCTTCGGGCGCATCGACCCGATCTCGGTGAGCGGCGAGGAGTACCGGCGCTCGTTGCCCAACGTCGATCTGTACGAACGGCACACCCGGTTCAGACCGGTCCAATCAGACGGCCGATACCTGTTGCGCACCGACGCGGGCGAAGAATTCACCGCCGATCAGGTGGTGATCGCGGCGGGCTCGCGACCGGTGATCCCCTCGACCATTCTTGCGTCTGACGTGCACTACCACACCAGCGATACCATCATGCGCATCCCCGAACTGCCCGAGCACCTGGTGATCATCGGAAGCGGTTTTGTGGCAACGGAATTCGCGCACGTGTTTTCCGCACTCGGCGTCCGGGTCACCCTGGTGGTCCGGGGCTCCACGCTGCTTCGCCACTTCGACGACACGATCTCCAAACGGTTTACCCGCATAGCCTCGCGCAAATGGGAGCTGCGCACCCACCGGATGGTCGCCCGCGCCGCCAACCGCGGCGCCGGCGTGGCCCTCGAGCTCGACGACGGCTCCACCCTGAACGCCGACGTGCTGCTGGTGGCGACCGGCCGGTTGCCCAATGGCGACCTGCTGGACGCCGAGCAGGCCGGCATCGATGTCCAGAACGGCCAGGTGGTGGTCGACGAATACCAACGCACTTCGGCGCGCGGCGTTTTCGCGCTCGGCGACGTCTCGTCGCCGTACCAGCTCAAGCACGTCGCCAACCACGAGGCCCGCGTCGTGCAGCACAACCTGCTGTGCGACTGGGACGACACCGAGTCGATGGCGGTGACCGACCACCGATTCGTGCCGTCGGCGGTGTTCACCGATCCACAGCTGGCGACCGTCGGCCTCACCGAAAACCAGGCGATCGCAAAGGGATTCGACATCTCGGTCGCCTTCCAGGACTACGGCGACGTCGCCTATGGCTGGGCCATGGAGGACACCACCGGCATCGTCAAACTGATCGCCGAGCGCAACACCGGGTGCCTGTTGGGCGCGCACATCATGGGCCACCAGGCGTCGTCGATCATCCAGCCGCTGATCCAGGCGATGAGCTTCGGTCTGACCGCCCCGGAGATGGCGCGCGGCCAGTACTGGATTCATCCGGCGCTGCCCGAGGTGGTCGAGAACGCCCTACTGAGCCTGCGCCCCCCTCAGCCGCGCTGACACTGCGGGCACAGCCCGTGCAGCGTCAAGCCGGCCGCCTCCGACAGCGCGAACGCGCTGCCCGCCATCGCGTGCTCGAGCGCCGAGCTCAGCTGCCGGGCGGGCACCTCGATGATCGACCCGCAGCGGGTGCACACCGCGTGGTGGTGGGGGGCGGTGGCCAGGCCGTAGGTGGTCACGCCGCCCTCGAGGGTCAGCGCGTGCAGCACACCCTGGTCGACCAGGGTCGTCACGGTGCGGTAGATCGTCGCGACGTCGGGCGGCGGGGTGCCGGGCGGCAGGGACGCGCGCACCCGCTGGTGGATCTCGGCCACCGGCAGGTGGCCGTTGACCGGCTCGAGCACGGCCAACACTTGGATCCGCGACGCCATCCGCCGCAGCCCGTGGGCGCGAAGGAGACCACCGATCCGTTCGGTGACGGCGGGGTCCAGCGCGGTGGCCTGTTTGGAGGCCTTGGGCGTCATCCTCTCAGTGTCGCGGCCGACACCCCGGATTGCCAGTTTTCCCTCGGCTACTCCTGCAATCCACTTGCAATTGGCTCGCGACGCTCCCTAATGTCGTGATCGTGGCCGGTAACCTGCGAAGCGCCTTGGCGCCGGCGGAGTGGTGGCGGCTCGGGTCGATGCTGGCGGTGATCGTCGCGCTGCATGTGATTGGCTGGGGCACCCTGGTGCTGCTCGTCGATCCGGCGCGACTCGATTTGGGGGGCAAGGCTTTTGGTATCGGCGTCGGGCTGACGGCCTACACCCTGGGCATGCGCCACGCCTTCGACGCCGACCACATCGCCGCCATCGACAACACCACCCGCAAGCTGATGGGCGACGGGCAGCGCCCCCTGGCCGTCGGCTTCTTCTTCTCGCTGGGCCACTCCACCGTCGTCTTCGCACTGGCGGTGCTGCTGGCGACCGGGGTCAAAGCGGTAGTCGGGCCGGTCGAGGACGACTCGTCGACGCTGCATCACTACACCGGCCTGATCGGCACCAGCGTCTCGGGCGTGTTCCTCTACCTGATCGCGACCCTCAACATCGTCGTGCTGGTCGGCATCCTGCGCGTGTTCGCGCGCCTGCGCCGCGGTCATTACGACGAATCCGAGCTCGAACGGCAACTGCAGAACCGCGGGCTGATCAACCGGTTCGTCGGCCGCCTCACCCGATCGATCACCAAGTCCTGGCACCTCTATCCGGTGGGGCTGCTGTTCGGGTTGGGTTTCGACACCGCCACCGAGGTGGCGCTGCTGGTGCTGGCCGGCACCAGCGCGGCGGCCGGACTGCCGTGGTACGCCATCCTGTGTCTGCCGGTGCTGTTCGCCGCGGGCATGTGCCTGCTGGACACCATCGACGGCTCGTTCATGAACTTCGCCTACGGCTGGGCCTTCGCCAGCCCGCTGCGCAAGATCTACTACAACATCACCATCACCGGGCTGTCGGTGGCGATCGCGCTGATGATCGGGACCGTCGAGCTGCTCGGCCTGTTCGCCGGCCAGCTGGGGTGGCACGGCCCCTTCTGGCGGTGGCTAGCCGACCTCGACCTCAACGCCGTCGGCTTCGCCGTCGTGGGCATGTTCGTCCTCACCTGGGCGGTGGCGCTGCTGGTCTGGCGCTACGGGCGCATCGAGGAAAAGTGGACGTTCTCCTCGCCGGAGCCCGAGTCGGCGACTTAGCCGGTTGCAAACCAGGATGAGATCATGCAGCCCAGGTTGACCGCGCGGGTGGAACAAAGTCGGTCGATACCCGTACTGCTCTGGCAATTCGCCGAGCCTCGGCTGTGTATCTCGTCGGGCCCGCTCGGCGGCGGCATCGGCGCCCGGGACTGGGTGGTCAACGCAACGGTCCCCCTCGATTACAACCGGACCGACCCCGACCGCCACCTGACTGAGATCGGTACCGCGCTCAAGCTCGTCGGCGCCGGCTGCGGGCTACTCACCGCGGTCGACGTGACCCGGCACCACAGCGCCGACGACAGCGGCGTGCACGCCGCCGCGACGGTTGGGCTCTCCAGCCCGGCCTGGGCGGCCGCGCCCGACCGGCACTTCCGCCGCGAGATGCGGTCCAGCGTCCAAACGACCGAGTTCGCTGACTACCAGACTATGGAGCACCGACCGCCGACCGACGGTGACGAGCACCGGGCGGGGACGATCAACATCGTGGTTGCGGTGCCGGTGCGGCTGTCTCATGCCGCCCTCGTCAACGCCGTAGCCACCGCAACGGAGGCGAAAGTGCAAGCGTTGCAAGACACCGGGGTGCCAGCCACCGGAACCGCCTCGGACGCGGTTGTTGTGCACTGCCCGACCGACGGGACCCCGGAGACGTACGGCGGGCCGCGCTCGGCGTTCGGCGCACGCATCGCACGAGCGGTCCACGCGGCCGTGCTTGCCGGTGCCCGGTCCTGGATTTCAGGATCCCCCGAGCGGTGCTACGACCCGTGCACGCATAAACACTCGTGAGCGCGGACGGTGTCGAACCGCCGGCCGCTGGCTGCGTTTCACGCGGTGCCGTTTCCTCCATCGGATGGCTCTTGCTGCGTTGGTGAGTCGCCGCTCCACGTGCTCGGAATCATCGGCATGCGCGGGCTGCCGTCGAAGGCATCGTCGGCGAGCATGGTCAACCCTGCCGGTCCAGCGCCGGTTTTGGTGGCGATTCCGGCGAACCCCTGAGGCGCGGCGCCAATTGCCGATGCCGCCGCCGCGTCAACCGGGTCTTCGCCCGCATCGCTTGCGTCGTCCAAATCCATGTATTCGTAACCGCGCCCGAGCGTCTGGGTCCTCGTGCGCCGGCGCCGCTGCGTTCTGTTCTTTTCCATGGGTGTCGCCGCGGTCGCGGGCGCGGCGGCGCTGTCGAGTTGCGGCACCTTCTTTCGGGCCTTGCCGGCCGCCGCCGCGCCGGCAACCGCGCTCAGGTCGCCCACCAGATAGGCGAAGCCTTCCATGCCCACACCGGTACCCGCCCCGGTCATCGTCGGTGGGGTGGCCGACGGCGGGAGCGCTGCGGGTGTAGCGGCCGGCGCGGTGGCCTCCACCGGAGCCGGCGTCGGAGAAGAGGCGGGGGTCGGGATGCTCGGGGACAGCGCAAGGACCGGCGGCATGATGGGCGGCGCGACGGGGGGTACCGGCGGCAGGGCGGCCAGTCCCGCCAGGCCGGCGAGGCCAATCGGCGCCACCGCGCCGGAGGCCAACGCCACTATCGGAGCGGTTATCAGGGGCACGAAAACCGTCAGGACCACGGCAGTCTGCTCGAGCAGCGTCTTGAGCAACGCGATGGTGTCAGTGATGATCGTGCCGACGGCTTCGACGGTGGTGAACAGGATGGTGAAACCGATCGTCGCGGGATCGCCGCTGGCGAGCGCCGCCGTGAGATCCAGTCCGATAAAGAAGAACGTTTCCGACAGATACGCGACATACGAGCCGATATCCATCGGATAGCCCAGGGCGAACGCGATGTTGGACGGGCTGAAAAAGATCAGTGGGTTACCCAGCAGGGGCAGGTAGGGATCAAACCCCGAAAACATCGCCGCGAAGAAGGGATTGTCGTACAGCGCGTTGCTCAGCGGTTCTAGGACGTCGTTCCAGTAGTCGACGAAACCAATCTTCGTCAGCCAGGCCATGACCTGGTTCTCCGTGTCGGGAGGCAACGGGAAGGCCTGGTAGAAAGCTTCCACCAGCGCATGAAGATTCACGATCTTCGGCGCCGCCGGCACCTGCGGGGACGAGGCCACTGCCGCGGTCGAGACCGCATGGTAGATGCTCATCACGGTCGCGGCCTGGATCCACATCCGTGCATAGTCAGCTTCATTCAGTGCGATGGGGATGGTGTTGATGCCGAAGAAATTTGTCCCCAGCAACGCCGCGTGGGTGGCGTGGTTGGCGGCCAGCTCGGCCAGGGTGGGCATCGCAGCGAGGGCGGTGGTGTAGGCGGTGGCCGCAGCTTCATGTCGGACTGCCGTCGCCGCACTGTCAGCGGCGGCTAGTGCGAGCCAGGCAATATGCGGGCCGTGGCTGGCCACATACGCCGCCGCGCTCGGGCCCTCCCATGCCCCGGCCTGCACCCCCGCCATTAGCGCGGTCAGCTCCTCGGCCGACTCGGTGTACGCGATGCTCAACGAGGTCCACGACTCTGCCGCGGCCAGCAGCGGACCGGGCCCCGGCCCGCTGCTCAGCAGAGCCGAATGGACCTCTGGCGGCGAAGCCATCCAGATTGGGCCGGTCATCGGAGACGACCGAATTCGACAATGATGGTTCGACAACGAGGTTTCGGCGCCATGACAGGCCAGCTCTCTCGGGGTACTCCGCCCCGGGTAGCAGGACACGATGACGCGAGTCTCCTGGCTCTCGGATCACTGCTCGCCTCGCCTTCCGACCGGTGGCCGTGGCTTCGTGAGGTTCGCTCCCCGATGACAGTGGCGGGACCGCGCCGGATTCGCACCGGCTTCCTGCGTCGTCATCGCCTTACGCGGAATATTGTCGCACCCCGACGCCGAACTTGCCCGAATCGAGCAAATCCAAGCTGATGCTGAGATCGAGTTGGGCTTGAGTTCGGGCAACCACCGTTTCGGGTGTAGAAAAGTGCCATGCACGAGCTGTCGCTGTGCGAGGCCATCGCCGGTCTGGTCAAGACCCATGCCGAGGGCCGGCACGTCGACGTGGTTCGGGTGCGGATCGGGGCCCTGCGCCAGGTGGTGCCGGAATCGCTGTCGTTCTGCTGGACCCTGGTCCGCGATTCCGAGGACATGCCGGACGCCGAGCTGGAACTCGAGTGCGTCGGCGCCGAGGTGAGGTGCCGCTCGTGCGGCCGCGAATCGGAGATCACGTCGGCCTGGTCGATCTGGTGCCCGCGGTGCGACAGCCCCGATGTGGAGGTGCTGCACGGCAACGAGTTCCTGGTGACGTCCTTGGACGTCTCGTGAAAAGCGCTCCCCCCGAACGGATTTGACCATGGGCAGATTCCACCGGCACGACGACGGAACCGTGCACACCCACGATCACGACCATCCCGATCACCAGCACGGGGACCACAGTCAATACCAGACGGGCAAGCAGCGCATCGACGTGCTGGAGGCGATCTTCGCCGAGAACGACGTCCTCGCCGCGGCCAACCGGGCGGCGTTCGAGAGCCACGGGATCCGCACGCTGAACCTGATGAGCTCCCCCGGGTCGGGCAAGACCACCATCCTGCAGTCGACGCTGGACGAGCTCGCCGGCGAATTCGCGATCGGCGTCATCGAGGGTGACATCGCCACCGATCTGGACGCGGCCAAGCTCAGCGGGCGCGGTGCCCAGGTGTCACTGCTCAACACCAGCAATGGGTTTGGCGGGGAATGCCACCTGGACGCGCCGATGGTCAATCGCGCCCTGCCCGGCCTCGACCTCCCCGGGCTGGACCTGGTGATCATCGAGAACGTCGGCAACCTGGTCTGCCCGGCGGAGTTCGACGTCGGCGAGCACGCCAAGGCCATGGTGTACTCCGTGACCGAGGGCGAGGACAAGCCCCTCAAATACCCGGTGATGTTCCGGTCGGTGGACGTGGTGCTGCTCAACAAGATTGACCTGGTGCCCTACCTGGATGTCGACGTAGACGCGTACATCTCGCACGTCCGCGAAGTCAACGCCACGGCCGAGATCCTGCCGGTCAGCGCGCGCACCGGCGCCGGGATGGGCGCCTGGTTCGGGTGGCTGCGGCGATTCGCGGCGAACTCCGAGGACTGAGGGCGGTCGTACTGCGATTGACTCGCGTGACGGACCTGCCAACCACTCGCAAGACGACGGGAATTTTCCGGTGCATCGTTAGGCTGGCTCACGGGTTGGCCGGCCCAGCGCCCGACAGGCGAAATCCCCTGCGCGGCAACGCTAATGGGTGCAAACAGAGGTTAATAGCACATCTGTATATTTGCCGGCAAACGGTGGACCGTTGACAACCGACTGAGGCGGGAGTAGACCCAAATTCAGCGCTGCGCAAGTGGGCCGACGGTCGACTCCGGCAGCGCAAGGAGCGTCCAGCCCGGCTCCGGAAAGCTGCAGCATGCCAACAGAAGCGGCAGTCAAAGCAGAAGAAACATTGATCCATGTTCTATGGATTAACGCGGGCCTCAGTTGCGACGGCGATTCGGTGGCGTTGACTGCCGCCACCCAGCCCAGCGTCGAGGAGATAGCCCTCGGTGCGCTTCCGGGCTTGCCCAAGGTTGCCGTGCACTGGCCCCTGATCGATTTCGAATGCGGCCCGAACGGCGGGGCCGACGACTTCCTCGAGTGGTTCTTCAGAGCCGATCGCGGCGAGCTCGAGCCGTTCGTGCTCGTCGTCGAGGGATCAATCCCCAACGAGAAGATCAAGGACGAGGGGTACTGGTGCGGGTTCGGCAACGACCCGGCCACCGGCCAGCCCATGACCACCAGCGAGTGGCTCGACCGGCTGGCGCCCAAGGCCACCGCGATCGTCGCGGTCGGGACCTGCGCCACCTACGGCGGCATCCACGCGATGGCCGGCAACCCGACCGGTGCGATGGGCGTGCCCGACTACCTCGGCTGGGACTGGAAGAGCAAGGCCGGCATCCCGATCGTCTGCGTCCCGGGCTGCCCGATCCACCCGGACAACCTGTCCGAGACGCTCACCTACCTGCTCTACATGGCGACCGGCCAGGCGCCGATGATCCCGCTCGACGACGCGCTGCGCCCCAAGTGGTTGTTCGGCAACACCGTGCACGAGGGGTGCGACCGCGCCGGCTACTACGAGCAGGGTGATTTCGCCACCGAATACGGGTCACCGAAATGCATTGTGAAGCTTGGCTGTTGGGGCCCGGTCGTCAAATGCAACGTCCCCAAGCGCGGGTGGATCAACGGTGTCGGCGGTTGCCCGAACGTCGGCGGCATCTGCATCGGGTGCACCATGCCCGGCTTCCCGGACAAGTTCATGCCGTTCATGGACGAGCCGCCCGGCGGCAAGCTGTCCAGCACCGCGGTCGGGTTGTACGGCAGCGTGATCCGCAGCCTGCGCAGCGTCACGGGTCGCACCGTCGACAAAGAGCCGAAGTGGCGCCACAACGGCGACCAACTCACCACCGGGGCCCGCCGCACCTGGTAGGTCGCGGCACGCTTCGTTCTATTTCGCCTCACCCGGAGGGACTTCGATGACAACTATCGTCCCCGAGCCGACCACCGCCAAGCGGGAACCCGGCCAGCTCGTCGACATGGCCTGGGATCCGATCACCCGGATCGTGGGCAGCCTCGGCATCTACACCAAGATCGATTTCGAGAACAAGGAGGTCGTCGAGTGCCACAGCACCTCGTCGATCTTCCGCGGCTACTCGATTTTCATGAAGGGCAAGGATCCTCGCGACGCCCACTTCATCACCAGCCGCATCTGCGGCATCTGCGGTGACAACCACGCGACCTGTTCCTGCTACACGCAGAACATGGCCTACGGGGTCAAGCCGCCGCATCTGGGCGAGTGGCTGATCAACCTCGGCGAGGCCGCCGAGTACATGTTCGACCACAACATCTTCCAGGAGAACCTGGTCGGCGTGGACTTCTGCGAGAAGATGGTCTCCGAGACCAACCCGAGCGTGCTCTCGCTGGCCGAGAAGACCGAGGCGCCGCACGCCGACGCGCACGGATACCGCACGATCGCCGACATCATGCGCTCGCTCAACCCGTTCAGCGGAGAGTTCTACCGGGAGGCGCTCCAGGTGAGCCGCTGGACGCGAGAGATGTTCTGCCTCATGGAGGGTCGCCACGTGCACCCGTCCACGCTGTACCCCGGCGGCATCGGCACCGTCGCGACCGTTCAGCTGATGACGGACTACATGGCGCGGCTGATGCGCTACGTCGAGTTCATGAAGAAGGTCGTGCCGATGCACGACGACCTGTTCGACTTCTTCTACACCGCACTGCCCGGTTACGAGAAGGTCGGGCTGCGGCGCACGCTACTCGGCTGCTGGGGCTCGTTCCAGGACCCCGAGGTGTGCAACTTCGCATACAAGGACATGGAGCGTTGGGGCAACGCGATGTTCGTCACCCCGGGCGTGGTGGTCGACGGCAAGCTCGTCACCCACTCACTGGTGGACATCAACCTCGGCATCCGAATCCTTTTGGGCAGTTCGTATTACGACGACTGGACCGACCAGGAGATGTTCGTCAAGACCGACCCGCTGGGTAACGCGGTGGACCGGCGCCACCCGTGGAACCAGCACACCAACCCCCACCCCCAGAAGCGGGACATGGAGGGCGGCAAATACAGCTGGGTGATGTCCCCGCGCTGGTTCGACGGCACGGACCACCTGGCGCTGGACACCGGCGGCGGGCCGCTGGCCCGGCTGTGGGCGACGGCGCTCGCCGGCCTGGTCGACATCGGCTACGTCAAGGCGACCGGTAACAGCGTCAAGATCAACCTGCCCAAGACCGCGCTGAAGGGTCCCGTCGAGTTCGAGTGGAAGGTCCCCCAGTACGGCAGCAACACGATCGAACGCGACCGGGCCCGCACCTACTTCCAGGCCTACGCGGCCGCGTGCGCGCTGCACTTCGCCGAGAAGGCGCTGGAGGAGATCCGCGCCGGGCGCACCAAGACCTGGGAAAAGTTCGAGGTGCCCGACGAGGCCATCGGTTGCGGCTTCACCGAGGCGGTTCGCGGTGTGCTGAGCCACCACATGGTGATCCGGGACGGCAAGATCGCCAACTACCACCCGTACCCGCCCACCCCATGGAACGCGAACCCGCGCGACAGCTACGGCACGCCGGGCCCGTACGAGGACGCGGTGCAGGGTCAGCCGATCTTCGAGGAGAACGGCCGGGACAACTTCAAGGGCATCGACGTCATGCGCACGGTGCGCAGCTTCGACCCGTGCCTGCCGTGCGGCGTGCACATGTACCTCGGAAAGGGCAAGACCCTGGAGAGACTGCACACGCCGACGCAATCACCTGTAACGGAGTGACGCATGGCGGATCGCCCGGAGACCCCCGAGAACGACACAGAGTGGCGCGCAGCGGGCGATCGGATCCAGACCCTCCTGGATTCCTGCGCGGCGAGCGGGGCGGCCGCGCACGAGCGCGCCCAGCAGTTGGTCCGCGAGGTGGTCGGCCTCTACGGGGCCGGCCTCGAACGGATCGTGCGAGCCGGCGACGCCGGTTTCGCCGAGCGGCTGGCCACCGACGACCTGGTGGCCAGCCTGCTGCTGGTCCACGGGCTACACCCCCACGACGTGCACCGGCGGGTTTCCGAGGCGCTGGACCGGGTGCGGCCCTACCTCGGTTCGCACGGCGGCGACGTCGACCTGCTGGAGGTGCTCGACGAGGGCACGGTGCGGCTGGCATTCAAGGGCAGCTGCAAGAGCTGCCCGTCGTCGGCCGTGACGCTGGAGCTGGCCGTCGAGGACGCGGTCCGGGCGGCCGCGCCGGAGGTCACCTCGATCGAGGTGGTGACGGCGGAGCCGGCGGCCAACGCGGCCGTGATCCCGACGGAATCACTGATGGCACACGTGCGTTCGAACGGCCACAGCCCGAACGGAACCGGCACCTGGCACCCGCTGCCCGAATTGGCGGAGTTGGAGCCGGGCGACGTCGCGGGGTTCCGGGTTGCGGGCACCGCGCTGCTGGTGTGCCGAGTCGGCGACCTGCCGCTGGCCTACCGCGATCACTGCCCGGTGTGTGACGACTCGTTGGCGGGCGCACGACTGAACGCGACGCTGCTGGGCTGCCCGCGCTGCGGCACGCAGTTCGACGTCGTGCATGCGGGCGCCGGCCCCGACGGAACTCACCTCGAGCCGCTCCCCCTGCTGCCTCGCGACGGGGTGCCCTCGGTGGCGCTCCCCGAACCGATGGGAGCCGGCGCGTGACGACCCCGTATGACGTTCTTGCCCGCATCCGAAGCGACCGCGCGGCCCCCGAGCCGGCCGCCGAGCGGTGCGAAATGTGCTCGGAGATCATTCCCGACGAGCATCAGCACGTGGTGAACGTAGGCGCCCGGCAACTGATGTGCGTCTGCCGCGCCTGTTATCTGTTGTTCACCGACACGGGTGCCGAACTGCGCTACCGGTCGGTGCCGGACCGATACCTGGCGTTTCCCGATTTCGCGCTGGACCGCCGCGCGTGGGAGGCGCTCCAGATCCCGGTCGGCGTCGCGTTCTTCTTCACCAACTCCGCGCTCGGGCGCACCGTCGCCTTCTATCCCGGCCCGGCCGGGGCGACCGAGTCCGAACTCGACCTGGAGGCCTGGAACGCGATCGGCGGCGCCGACCCGCGGGTGGCCCTGCTGACCGACGACGTGGAGGCGCTGCTGGTCCGGATTGACGACGAAGTCGAAAGTGCGGACCCGCAAAGCTATCTCGTGCCGATCGACGCCTGCTACGAGTTCGTCGGGCGGCTGCGCATGCTGTGGCGGGGGTTCGACGGCGGTCAGGAGGCCCGCGCGTTCATCGACGACTTCTTTGCCCGGGTCGCCGCCCGGGCGGTGGAGACGCGGCCATGACGACAGAGCACCTGGACGTGAACTTCGCCGTCCTCGACGTCGCACCCGAGCCGTACGCGGTGAGCCCGGTGCTGACCGCGCGGGTCAGCGTCGCCGCCAGCGGGGACGACCCCGTGCACGCGATCGCCCTGCGCTGCCAGGTCCGGATCGAGCCGCTGCGCCGGTCGTACTCGGAGGCGGAGGCGGCCGGGCTGCTCGACTTGTTCGGTCCCCGCGAACGCTGGGCCGCCACCCAACGCACCTTCCTCTGGCAGCACGCCACCGCGATGGTGCCGGGGTTCGCCGGCAATACGACGGTCGCGCTGCCACTGGACTGCACCTACGACTTCGAGGTCGCCGCCGCCAAGTACCTGCACGCGCTGCGCGACGGCGCGCTGCCACTCCAGTTCCTGTTCAGCGGAACCATTTTCGTCAAGTCCGAACGCGGGTTCTCGGTCCAGCAGGTGTCGTGGGACTGCGAGTACCGCTACGACATGCCGGTCTCGGTCTGGCGGGACCTGATCGCGCAGCACTATCCGAACACCGGGTGGGTGCGGCTGAGCCACGAAACCATCGCGGCGCTGGCGGCCTACAAGTCGGCGCAGGGACTGCTCGACCTCGACCACGCGGTCACCTCGCTGCTGGACACCGAACGGGAGGCGGCCACATGACCTCCGCTTGGGACCGGGCCCGTGGCGTCGCCGACGCGGTGTTGTACGAGGGCTACCTGCTCTACCCGTATCGCGGCACGTCGAGCAAGAACCAATCACGCTGGCAGTTCGGCGTTTTGGGACCGCCCGGCGCCGCGGAAGCGGGCCTGGGCGAGGACGACACCCTGGCGGCGGAGTTCCTGGTCGACGGGTCGGCGGCGCTGACCCTGGTGGTCAGGTTCCTGCAGCTGCAGCACCGCAGCGCGGAGCGCGAATTCGCCCACGGCGCATTCGAACCGGTCGACGAGCTGAGAACCGCGGCCGGGTCGTGGCTCACCTGGGACGAGGCGGTCGAGTGCGAGCTGTCCTTCGGCCCCCTGGCGTTGGACGGTCGGCCGCGCACGCTGCCGGTGGTGGCGAATGCCGCCACGGACATCGAGCTGCTCGCCGGTGGTCGGCTGGTCCGCGAGCGGCGCGAGGTGCGCGGCGAGCTGACGGTCACCAGCGAGCCGGACGGCGACCTGCGCCGGGTGTCGGTGCGCGTCGCCAACGTCGCCGCGGCCGCGGAAAGCAAAACCGATTCCATCGCGCGGTCCATGATCGGCACCCACCTCATCGCCGAAGTCGTTGGCGGGGAATTCGTTTCGCTGCTCGAGCCGCCACCAAGCGCCGTCGAGGCGGCGTCGCGGTGTCGCCAGCACCGGTGCTTCCCCGTGCTGGCCGGCCCCGCCGGCACCCGCGACATCCTGCTGATCTCGCCGATCATCCTCTACGACCACCCCGAGGTCGCCGAACAGAGCAACACGGCGCTCTACGACTGCACGGAGATCGACGAGATCCTCACCCTGCGCGTGATGACGATGACGGACGACGAGAAGGCCCAGGCCCGGGCCACCGACCCGCGGGCCGCGCAAATCATCGACCAGTGTGACGCCATGTCGCCCGACGCGATGGCGCGCCTGCACGGGGTGCTGCGCGACCCGCACACCCTCTCGGGACTGGTTCCCGAGATCCCCGAGGGGGTCGACTGGTGGGATCCGCTGGCCGACAATGCCGTTCGTCCCGATCTCGACGCGGTGCTGGTGAACGGCGTGCGGGTCGCGCGCGGCAGCCGGGTGCGGTTGCACCCGCTGCGCAACGCCGACGCGCAGGACATCTTCGTCGCCGGCAAGACCGCCCGCGTGACGTCGGTGCACGAGGACGTGGAGGGCAACAAGCATGTCGCGGTCGTCGTCGACGACGACCCCGCCGCCGAGCTGCACGACTGGTACGGCCGCTACCTGTACTTCTCCCCCGACGAGGTCGAGCCACTCGAAGCCGGACAACCCGCAAAACCCTGAAAGGAGTTCCAAATGGAAGTCTTAGGCTGGATATTCGTCGCCATCATCGCGTTGGTGGCCGCGATCGCAGTCATGCTCGGACTGATATCGCTGCCCGACGCCCGCCGCTACCTGAAGTTGAGGCGTATGTAGCCGACCGGGGGAATCAATGACAGCGCGCATCCTGGTAGCCGGGATCGGCAATATCTTCCTGGGGGATGACGGATTCGGCTCGGAAGTAGTCCGCAACGCCGAGATCCCGCGGGATGACGCGGGCGTCCGGGTCATCGACTACGGCATCCGCGGCATGCACCTGGCCTACGACCTGCTCGAAGAGTGGGACTCGTTGGTCCTCGTCGACGCCGTGCCCAGCCGCGGCAGCCCCGGCACGTTGCACGTGTTCCAGGCCGACTGCGAGCAAGACTCGGACGCAACGGGTTTGGACGCGCACAGCATGGACCCGGCCGCGGTGTTCGCCAGCCTGCGGGCCCTGGGCGGCAGCCCGCCGTACACCGTGGTCGTGGGCTGCGAGGCGGGCAGCGTCGAGGAAGGCATCGGTCTGAGCGAGCCGGTGGCCAAGGCCGTCCCCCGCGCCGCGCGGGCCGTCGAGGAAATCGTCGCGGCGCTGCAAACGTCCACCGTACGAGAGGACCGCTGAGCCATGTGTCTGGGGATCCCCGGCCAAGTGATCCGGATGTTGGACGGATACGAGGGACAGCTCGCGCTGGTCGACGTCACCGGCGAGGAGCGCCGGGTCAACGTCGGCATGCTGCCGGAGGAGACGTTCGCGCCCGGCGACTGGATAATCATCCACATGGGCTTCGCCGTGGAGAAGACGGACCGCTCCGGCGCGGAGGAAGCGATGGCCGGCCTCGAGCTGATGGGCAGGGGCCGCCCCGACCCGACGGTCAGCCCGGGGGGCGGTTGAGATGACCCAGTCCCCCCTGATGCTGCGGATTGATGACGTCCGGCAGCGCTTCACCGTGACCGGTGTCGTCCAGGGGGTTGGCTTCCGTCCGTTCGTCCACCGCATCGCCAGCGAGCTCGGCCTGGCCGGATTCGTCGGCAACGATTCCGGCGCGGTGTTCCTCGAGGTGCAGGGCGACCGCGGACGCGTCGAGGAGTTCGGTCGCCGGCTGCGCGCCGAGGCGCCGCCGCTGGCGCGAATCGGCGGCGTGACCGTCACCGACCTGGCCGTCGAGGCCGTCGGTGACCGCGAGTTCCGGATCGTGGAGAGCCGGACGATCGCCGGTGAGCACATTTTCAAGACGCCGATCCCGCCCGACATCGCGGTGTGCGACGACTGCGTCCGGGAGTTGTTCGACCCGCGCGACCGCCGTTACCGGCACCCCTTCGTGACCTGTACCAACTGCGGGCCGCGGTTCACCATCATCCGCGAGTTGCCCTACGACCGCCCGGCGACCACCATGTCGGGATTCGCCATGTGCGACCGGTGCGCGGCCGAATACCACGACCCGGCGGACCGCCGCTTCCACGCGCAGCCCATCGCATGCCCGGATTGCGGTCCGTCGCTGCGGTTTTCGTCGGACGCCGGCGAGGTCACCGGGTCGGATGCCGCGCTGGCGGCCGCCCAGCGCGCGCTGGCCGCCGGTGCCGTCGTCGCCGTCAAGGGGATAGGCGGCTACCACCTGGCCTGCGCGGTCGACGACGACGCGGCGGTCGGCGCCCTTCGGGCCCGAAAGGCGCGGGGCGCCAAGCCGTTCGCCATGCTCGTCCGCGACCTCGAGGTCGCGCGGCGCTACGCGCACGTCGACGCCGACGAGGCCGCGGTGCTGTCGAGCCCCGCCCGCCCGATCGTGCTGCTGCGCCGCCGCGAGGGTGCGCCCGTCGCCGACGCCGTCGCGCCGGGCAGCCCGCTGCTCGGGCTGATGCTGCCGTACTCCCCCATCCATCACCTGCTGCTGACACCCGTCCCCGACGCGCTGGTGATGACCAGCGCCAACCGCTCCGACGAGCCCATCTGCTTCACCGATGGCGATGCGGCCGAACGCCTTCCGGCGCTGTGCGACGCGGTCCTCGACCACAACCGGCCGATCCACGTGCCGTGCGACGACTCTGTGGTGCGCGTGATTGACGGTCGCGAGTTGCCGATCCGCCGGTCCCGCGGCTATGCGCCGCTGCCCGTCGATCTCGGGCGGCCGGGCCCGGCGGTGCTCGCGGTGGGCGGGGAGCTGAAGAACACCTTCTGCCTCACCGACGGCTCGCGGGCGTACCTGTCCGGCCACATCGGCGACATGGCCACCTGGGAGACGCTGCGGGCATTCGAGCGCGCGGTCGTTCAGCTCTCCGGGATGCGCGGCGAGCCGGCACGAATGGCCGCGGACCTGCACCCGGGGTATCACACCCGGGGCTGGGCGGAGCGTCACGCCGGCGAGCGGCCGCTGGATCTCGTCCAGCACCACCACGCGCACGTGGTCTCGCTGCTGGCCGAGCACGGCCGGCTCGGGGAGCCCGTCATCGGGGTGTCGTTCGACGGGACCGGCTATGGCTGCGACCAAACCATCTGGGGTGGTGAGGTTCTGGCCCTCGGGACCGACAGCCACCGGTTCGTTCGGGCCGGTCACCTGCTGCCGGTGCCGCTGCCGGGCGGTGACGCCGCGGTGCGCAACCCGTGGCGGATGGCGCTGTCCCAATTGTGGATGGCCGGCATCGACTGGACGCCCGATCTCCCGCCGGTTGCCGCCGCGACCGGGGACGAATTGCGGCTCACCCGTTCGCAATTGGAGAGCGGAGCCGGGTGTGTGCCGTGTTCGAGCGTCGGCCGGCTGTTCGACGCGGTCGCCTCGCTGCTCGGGGTGCGGCACCGGATCGACTACGAGGGCCAGGCCGCCATCGAGCTCGAGGCGCTCGCAGAGACGGCCTCGGACGACCAGGGGCCGTCGCTGCCGCTGACGGTGCGGGCCGACGGGGTGATCGATCCGACGACCATGGTGCAAACGATGGTGGCGGCCCGCTACGCCGGCACCGCGCCCGCGCTGCTGGCCGCCGCCTTCCACGAGGCGCTCGCGGACGCCGTCGCCAAGGCGGTCCGTCGCGTGGCGGGCGATATCCGCCTGGTGGGGCTCACCGGCGGCGTTTTCCAGAACGTGCTGTTGCTGCGCGCCTGCCGTAAGCGCCTGCAGCGCAACGGGTTCGAGGTATTGACCCACCACATCGTCCCGCCCAATGACGGCGGGCTGGCGCTGGGTCAGGCCGCGATCTCGATGCTGACGGGTTTGGAAGAGGATGAGTGAGATGACTACCACCACCGCCATTGATCGCGGGCTGGGCGCCGAGTTGGCCGAGGACCTCGCCGCCGGCGCGTTCACGCTGGCCAAGCGTTTCGCCGCGGGGGCCACCATGTGGTCGATCGCGCCGTCGTGGGAACCGCACGCGCTGCACATCGCGGTTGAGTTCGTGCACCCGGTGATCGTGGGCAAGCGGGCGCTGCCCGCGGTCGCGCTGACCGGACCGGAGCTCGTGGACCAGGTGCGGGTGTCGGTGCGGCCCGGCGACATCGTGGTCGCGGTCGCCGGGGCCGACGACCCGCAGGTGCGCTCGGTGATGCGGCGCGCCCCGGCATGGGGGGTGACCACGATCTGGATCGGCAGCGGCGAGCGGCCCCCGGCCGGGATGGCCGATCACGTGCTGTGGCTCGACGACCCGGATCCGCGGGTGCCGGCGACGGGCGGCTTCGTGCTCTTCTATCACCTGCTGTGGGAGCTGACGCACGTGTGTTTCGAACACCCGGGGTTGCTGAAAGACGATTGCGGAGAAGAAGTTTGCGTTACGTGCAGCGACGAGGGTCGCCTGGGCGAGGTAATCAGCCCGTCCGCAGGCGGCCAAGCGTCGGTGCGCACCGCGCGCGGCGTCGAGGACGTGATCACCACGCTCGTCGACCCGGTCGCCGCCGGCGACCTGGTGCTGGTGCATGCCGGTGCGGCGATCGGCAGAGTCGAGGACGAGGCATGAGCACGGACGAGCCCACCAACTTCCTCTACCCGTTCATCGACGCGCAGGAGGATGACGCGAAGTCGCTGCTGGCCGACCTGGCCGCGTCGGCGCAGGCGAAGGCGGCCGAGAGCCTGGCGCTGCGCCGCTCCACCCTGGAGGCCAACGCCGACCTGGTGGAGGCGGCCGCCGCCGAGCTGGCGCGCCGTTTCGCGGTGGGCGGGCGGCTGTTCACCTTCGGAAACGGCGGCAGCTGTACCGATTCCACGACGCTGGCGAGGCTGTTCGCCCGGCCGCCCATCGGCAGGCCGCTGCCCGCGTGGTCACTGACGGCCGACCAGGCGGTCATGACCGCGCTGGGCAACGACGTCGGATTCGAGTTGGTGTTCGCCCGCCAGTTGATCGCGCGGGCGAAAGCCGGCGACATCGCGATCGCCATGTCGACGAGCGGCGGGTCGCCCAACCTGCTCGCCGCGCTGGGCGAGGCGCACCAACGTGGCCTGTACACAATCGGCTTCGCCGGCTACGACGGCGGCGCCTTCGCCGACAACCCGAACGTGGACGCCTGCTTCGTCGTTCGGTCGCAAAGCGTGCACCGGATTCAGGAGTCGCAGGCGCTGCTGGGCTACCAGCTGTGGCTGAGCGTGCATCACCAGCTGGGCGATGAGGGTCTGGGGGCGGCATGAACAAGCCGGCGGGCGAGTACCTTTCGTCGGGCCCACGGTTCGGCGAGGGCGAGGTCATCGAGCGGATCGAGTCGTTCCGCAGGCGTCGCCCCCGGTTGCTCGACGACCACGTGACGCTGGCGCACGGGGCGGGCGGCAAGGCCTCGGCCGCGCTGGTGGACGCGGTGTTCCTGGAAGCCTTCCGCAACCCGCTGCTGGAGTCCCTCGGCGACGGCGCGGTCCTCGCGCTGCCCGGCGGCGAGCGCCTGGCGATGTCGACGGACTCGTTCGTGGTGCAGCCCAGGCGTTTTCCCGGCGGGTCGATCGGTGAGCTCGCCGTCCACGGCACCTGCAACGACCTCGCGATGGCCGGGGCCGTGCCGTCCTGGATCTCGGCGGCGTTCGTCATCGAAGAGGGCTTCCCGATCGCCGAGTTGAAGGAGATCGTCGCCGACATGGCGGCGGCCGCCGCGGTCGCGGGCGTGCAGATCGTCACGGGAGACACCAAGGTAGTCCCCAAGGGCGCGGCCGACGGGCTCTTCGTCACCACCACCGGCGCGGGCGTCATCCCCGACGGGCGGGCGCTGTCGGCGCAGTCGGTGCGCACCGGGGACAAGGTGCTGCTGTCGGGGCCGATGGGCGATCACGGCATGGCCGTCATGCTCGCCCGCGGCGACCTGGCCATCGAGGCCGACATCGCCTCCGACACCGCCTCGGTCAGTCCACTGGTAGAGCTGCTCTTGGCGGCCGCCCCGTCCACCCGCTGGATGCGCGACGCGACCCGCGGCGGGGTCGGCACCGTGTGCAACGAACTCGCCCAGGCGTGTGGCCTCGGGGTGTTGCTCGAGGAGGAGCGACTTCCCGTGCGGCCCATGGTCAATGGCGCCTGCGAGTTGCTCGGCATCGATCCGCTGTACGTCGCCAACGAGGGCAAATTCGTCGCCGTCGTCGCCCCGGAGGAGGCCGACGCCGGACTGGCCGCGTTGCGGTCCCACCCCCTGGGCGCCGACGCGGCCGAGGTCGGGGAGATCGTTGCCGAACCCGCCGAAACCGTGGTGCTGCGTACCGGGTTCGGCGGAACGCGGATCGTCGACATGCTCGTCGGGGACCCGCTGCCGAGGATTTGTTAAGGAGCACTGAAGATGTGTCTTGGGATTCCGGGCCGGATCGTCGAAATCACCGATCCCGCCAACTATCTGGCCAAGGTGGACGTCAGCGGCGTGCAGCGCACCATCAGCGTGCGGCTGCTGGAGGATGACATGCCCGAGCCCGACGACTGGGTGCTGGTGCACGTCGGCTTCGCCATGGCCAAGATCGACGAGAGCGAGGCGCTGCTCACGCTGGCCGCGATCCAGAAACTCGGCGAGGCCTATCAGACCGAGATGGAAGCCTTCGACTCCTCGTCCATCGTCTAAGGGGAACCGCTATGAAATTCGTTGACGAGTTCCGTGATCCGGCCGCCGCGCGCAAGCTGCTGGGCGCCATAAACAGCCTGGCGCGCTTGGCCGGGGACGGTGGCGAGCAGTTCAAGTTCATGGAGGTGTGCGGCGGGCACACGCACACCATCTACCGGCACGGCATCGAACATCTGCTGCCCGACAACGTGGAGCTGGTGCACGGCCCGGGCTGCCCGGTCTGCGTGATCCCGATGGGCCGCATCGACGACGCGATGTGGCTGGCCGGCCAGCCCGACGTGATCTTCACCTGCTTTGGCGACATGATGCGGGTGCCCGGGTCCAACGGCAGCCTGCTGGACGCCAAGGCGCGCGGCGCCGACGTGCGGTTCGTCTACTCGCCGCTTGACGCGCTGAAGATCGCCGTCGACAACCCCGACAAGCAAGTCGTGTTCTTCGCCATCGGCTTCGAGACCACCGCGCCCTCGACCGCGGTGACGCTGGTGCGTGCCCGCGACCTGGGCCTGCCCAATTTCAGCGTCTTCTGCAACCACGTCACCATCGTCCCGCCGATCAAGGCCATCCTGGAATCCCCCGACTTGCGGCTGTCCGGGTTCATCGGACCCGGGCACGTGTCGACGGTGGTGGGCAACCGCCCCTACCGGTTCGTGCCCGAGGTGTACCGAAAGCCGTTGGTAGTGGCGGGTTTCGAGCCGCTGGACATCCTGGCGGCGGTCGCGATGCTGCTGACCCAGATCCGCGAGGGCCGCTGCGAGGTGGAGAACCAGTACAAGCGTGTGGTGCCCGAGCGGGGCAACCCCGCGGCGCTGGCGCTGATGGGCAAGGTGTTCGCGCTGCGCCCGCACTTCGAATGGCGCGGGCTGGGCTTCATCTCGCAGAGCGCGCTGCGGCTGCACGACGACTTCGCGGAGTTCGACGCCGAGCTGCGCTTTGCGATGCCCGGCGTGCGCGTCGCCGACCCCAAGGCCTGTCAGTGCGGCGAGGTGCTCAAGGGCGTCCTCAAGCCTTGGGAGTGCAAGGTTTTCGGCACCGCGTGCACCCCCGAGACGCCGATCGGCACGTGCATGGTCTCGCCCGAGGGAGCGTGCGCGGCCTACTACAACTTCGGCCGCATGCACCGCGACGCGGTCAAGCTGGTGGGGCGCACTTGACGCCGGAGCCGCGGGGTCCGGAAAATGGCGCAGCGATGTTCGCCCGGTACGCGTACGCCCCCAACGCCTTGGGCTACTGCGGTCCCCCGCTCGGGGCCACCCTGCGCGACGGGTCCGTCGACGAGGTGCGCCGCGCGGCGACGGGATTTTCCGGGGCCTGGCCCTACCTGCAGGTTCTGTCCCGGCTGACCGGCATCGCCGACCCGCTGGATTACCGGCTGGTCGAATCCTATTGGCTCGGTGGCGGTCTCGGCGCCGGCCTGGATCCGGGCGCGTTCTTCGACGCGCTGCTGGACATCATCGGCCCGCGGGCCGGCCGGTACTGGTCGCACCTCACGCCCGAGCTGGGCCACGAGGCCGCCGCCAACCACTGCTTCCACGTGTTCGGGGTGTATCCGTGGACCCGGTTCCTGGGTCGCGGCATGGTCGAGCACCCGCTGAGCGTGCTGGACAACTGTCGGATTACCTGGGGCACAGTCGTTTCCCGCGACAACGACGACGTCGAGGTGTCGTGCCGGAAGCTGCTCTGGGACGGCCGGGGCCTGACCCTGTCCGAGCCCGCGGCCCGCCCGCTCGACGTCTGGGCCGATGGGTACAGCGCCGTGCCCGACGTCGCCGTCGGCGACGAGGTCGCGGTGCACTGGGGCCGGCTGTGCGGCCGGCTGACACCGGAGCAGGTTAGCGCGCTCGCGGACAGCACCGACCGTCAGCTGCGGGTCACCAGCCAACGGCTGGCGCATGTTTAGGCAAGAATCGCGCAAGGATTAGGCAAGGCGCCCGCCGGACTCTGTGCACATGAGCACAATCTCGCATCGTCGGCGGGCCATCACCAAGCTCGCGCTGATCGCCGCGGCGACCGTTGTGGCCGCGTGTGCGCACACAACAGCGCCCGCAACGGTGATGTCCAAGACCAGTCCGACGACCACGTCGCGCGTGCCCGGCAAGGACGCGGTCACCTTCGAATACTTGCAGCGCGCGCCCGTCCCGGGGCTGTGCGACCACGATCCGGGCCAACTGAGAGGCGGTGCATTGCCGCCACAAGGGGGGCATCCCGGAGACGTCGGGATCGCGTTGAACTACAGCACCGGCGCCTACAAGGTCGCGTTTGGCGACCTGACCGGGCGCGGAGGCGACGCCGCCATGGTCATCCACTGCAATGCCGGTGGGGTCGGGTGGCCGGAGATCGTGCAGCTCTACACCGCGGGCCCGCAGCTCTCAAAAACCGGGCCCACGCGGCTGGGGGGAATCGACCTCGGCGACCTCACCCACGGCGGCAGGGAAGTCGTGACCGATCTATCCATCTCGGACCGTGTCGTGCATGTGAGGTGGATGACCACCGGTCCGAATGAGGCAATGTGTTGCGGGACCGTGGAGATGACGGCCGACCTGCGTTGGGACGGTTCCACGGTGGTTGCCCAGAACGTGCGCCGAGTCAACTGAGACCGTCTGGCGTGCCAGACTGGCCCGATGGCCGGTTCGATCTGCGACGTGCTGCCGGCCGCGGCCGCCCTGCTCGGCACCCCCGACGGGGCCGACCGGTTGGGCCTCGCGGAATCCGTCGGCGACGTCGACCGAGTCGCGGTCGTGCTGGTCGACGGGATGGGCTGGCACCTGCTACCCACGCTGAGCGGCGACGCGCCGCTGGTGGCCGCCGTGCTGGCCGGCGGCACCGGGAACCTGACCGAACTCACCTGCACCTTTCCGTCGACGACGCCGACCAGCCTGGTGTCCCTGGGCACCGGCGCTTGGCCCGGAGAGCACGGCATCCTCGGTTTCACCCTCAATGTGCCCGGCACCGAGCGGGTGCTCACCCACATCGTCTGGCGCGACGACCCGCCCCACGCCGAATGGCAGCCGCTGCCGAGTTGGTTCGGCCGGCTCGAGCAAGCAGGCATCCCCGCGCGGGCGGTGCTGCCCGCGCCTTTCATCGGCAGTGGGCTGACCGACGCGGCGTACCGCGGCGCGCGCTTTCGCCCGACACAGCCGACCGACGACTACGCCCAGCTGGTGGTCGACGAGGTGCAGGCGGGGCCGGGTCTGGTCTTCGGCTACATCGCCGACCTGGACACCGCGGCCCACCTGTTCGGCATCGGCTCCGACCAGTGGCACGAGGCGGCGGTTCGGGTCGACGCGCTGCTGACCCGGCTGGTCGACACCCTGCCGCCGAAGGCGACGCTGCTGGTGACCGCCGACCACGGCGGCCTCAATGTCCCCCCGGACGCCCGCGTCGATCTCGACACCGACCCGCGGCTGGGCGACGGGGTGCGCGTGGTCGCCGGCGAACCGCGGGTGCGCTACCTGCACACCGAGCCGGGCGCCGCCGCCGACGTGCGGGCCGCCTGGGCCGAGACGCTCGACGGCCGGGCGCACGTCTACGACCGCGAGGACGCCGTGGCCTCCGGCATGTTCGGGCCGGTCGACCCGGCGCACCTGGCGCGGATCGGCGACGTCGTCGTTGTCTGCACCGGCGACACGGCCGTGCTGGCGACCGCCCACGAGCCCCCGGAATCCGCCCGCCTCATCGGCTTTCACGGCGGGGCGACCCCGGCCGAGATGGCGATTCCATTGATCGTTTTCTGATCCGCCCACCCAGGCGAGTCACCACCAGGCCATGCGCAACCGCGCCAGGTCCTTCAGCCGAACGAACGCACGCCCGAGGCGCATCCGGACGGTCTCGGGGACACGCGGCCGCCGGATGCGTCGGCGCTTGGAGTCGCTGCCCACACCCGCGCTGGCCCGAACGCGGGAAGTATCCGGGGACAGCCACCGGGGCGCCCCCGCCAACTCGGAAGGCATGGGTTCGTGCAGCATCCGGGGACGGCGCAAGCCGGCTGAGACCGGGCAATAGATGCCATTGGGATCGCTTTTCATGGAGCCATCCCGGGGGATCCACACACCCGAAGGGTGCTGGAGAATTTCCCTGCCGCAGTGGCGGCAGGTGGCCGCGTACAACTTTCGTCCCCCGTGATATTTGCTTGCAGGTTAGCGCCGCCCCCGACTGCACCGCTGGTTATGTCAACCTTACTTCGCAGTCACCCAAAAATGAAAGCACCTGTTTTCAAAGTTGGCGCCGAGCGTTTTCACAGCTCATTCCCCGTTATGAGAGCGAACAGGCTGTAACCCTGGCACGTATATCAGGGAAGATTCCGTGCGTTTGGGTGCATTCGGCTGGAGAGGTGGCAATGGATTTCGCGACGCTTCCGCCGGAAATCAACTCCGGGCTGATGCATTCGGGACCCGGCGCGGGGTCGATGGCCGAGGCCGCCACGGCCTGGGACCGGCTTGCCGCGGGGCTGTATGCGGCGGCGGCGCAGACGCCAATGCTGGAGGGCGCGGCACCTTACGTGAATTGGCTGAACGCTGCCGCGGCGCGTGCCGAGCAGGCGGGCGCCCAGGCCGCGGCGGCGGCGAGAGCCCACGATTCGGCGCTGGCGGCGACGGTTCCCCCAACGGCGATCACCGCCAACCGCGCGCAGCTGAGGTCGCTGGGCCGCCGGAACTGGCTTGCGCAAAGCGGCCCGGCCATCGCGGACGTCGACGCCGAGTACGAGCAGATGTGGGCCCGCAATGCCGACGCCATGTATGCCTACGCCGTCGCCGCGGCCGACGCGGCGACGCTGGTCCCGTTCGGCTCGCCGCCGGGATATTCGGGCGCGACGGCCGGTCCCTGGGCCCTGCGCTCGGCGCCGGACGTCGTGTCCGCCGGCGGTCGGGTGATGTCGGCCATTCCCGAAGCGCTCCAGGCATTTTCGGCGTCGCCGCTGACGCCCCTGGAGGCGTCGCTGTCGCCGGTGACCGCGGCGCTGTCCAGGCTGAGTTCCCTGTGCGCACCGTCGGGCCCCGCGATCGGATACCTCAGCGCACTCAACAAATGGGCGGCGCTGCGCTCGCTCGTCCGAAGGCCGGCCCCCGTCGGCCCGTTGGCCAGTCTCGGACGCGGGGCGTCGATCGGGGGGCTCTCGGTGCCGCGGGCGTGGGCAATGGCGATGGCGCGGCTGCGCCACCCGGCCGTCAGAGCGGGGTGACGTAGGCGGAGCTGATGCCCCCGTCGACCAGGAACGTCGACGCGGTGATGAACGATGCGTCGTCGCTGGCCAAAAACGCCACCGCGGCGGCGATCTCGTCCGGCTCGGCGAATCGGCCCACCGGCACGTGCACCAGCCGGCGCGCCGCGCGTTCGGGGTCCTTGGCGAAAAGCTCTTGCAGGAGTGGGGTGTTGACCGGTCCGGGGCACAGCGCGTTGACGCGGATGCCCTGCCGGGCGAACTGCACGCCCAACTCCCGCGACATCGCCAGCACCCCGCCCTTGGACGCGGTGTAGGAGATCTGCGACGTGGCCGACCCGAGCACCGCGACGAACGACGCCGTGTTGATGATCGACCCCTTCTGCGCGGGCACCATGTGCCGCAGCGCGGCCCGGCAGCACAGGTAGACCGATTTGAGGTTGACGTCCTGGACTCGTTGCCACGCCGGAAGTTCGGTGTTCTCGATCAGGTCGTCCTCGGGCGGTGAGATGCCGGCGTTGTTGAACGCGATGTCGACCCAGCCGTAGGCCTCGGCCGCGGCGTCGAACAGTGCGTTGACCGCGTCCTCGTCCGAAACATCCGTCGGCACAAACAAACCCGAGAGTTCCTCGGCGGCGGCCGCGCCGGCGTCGTGGTCGACGTCGCCCACGACGATGCTCGCGCCCTCGGCGCGCATCCGCCGTGCCGCGGCCAACCCGATGCCGCCGGCACCGCCGGTGATCACCGCGACCCGGCCCGCCAGCCGCTGCGACAGGTCCATTACGAGCCCTCCTTGACGGCGATGAACACGTTCTTGGTCTCGGTGAAATGCAATGGCGCGTCGGGGCCCAGCTCGCGGCCCAGCCCGGACTGCTTGAACCCGCCGAAGGGCGTGTTGTAGCGGACCGAGGAGTGCGAGTTCACCGACAGGTTGCCGGACTCGACCGCCCGCGACACCCGCAGCGCCCGGGACAGGTCGTCGGTCCAGATGGATCCAGACAGCCCGTAGGCGGTGTCGTTGGCGAGCGCGACGGCGTCGTCCTCGTCGTCGAACGCCAGCACGGTGACGACGGGACCGAAGATCTCCTCGGTGACGGCGCGGTCGTCGCGCTGCGGGGTGAGAACCGTTGGCGGAAACCAGAATCCGCGACCGGACGGCGCGGTGCCCCGGAAGGCGACCGGGGCGTCGTCGGGCACGTAGGAGGCGACCTTGTCGCGGTGCGCGCCCGACACCAGGGGCCCCATCTCGGTGTCGCGGGAGGCGGGGTCGCCGACGGCGACGGCCTTGACCGCCGGCTCGAGCAACGCCATGAACCGGTCATACACGCTGCGCTGCACCAGGATCCGGCTGCGCGCACAGCAGTCCTGTCCGGCGTTGTCGAACACCCCGGCGGGCGCGGTCGCCGCCGCGCGCTCCAGGTCGCAGTCGGCGAAGACGATGTTGGCGCTCTTGCCGCCGAGTTCCAGCGTCACCCGCTTGACCTGCGCCGCCGCACCCGCCATCACGCTCTTGCCCACCTCGGTGGAGCCGGTGAACACCACCTTGCGCACGTCCGGGTGGGTGACGAGCCGCTCCCCCGCCACTGCCCCCTTGCCGGGTAGCACCTGGAGCAGGTCCGCATCGAGCCCCGCCTCGACCGCCAGCTCGCCCAGCCGCATCGTGGTCAGCGGCGTCCACTCGGCGGGCTTGACGAGCACGGCATTGCCGGCGGCCAGCGCGGGGGCGATGCTCCACGACGCGATCGGCATCGGGAAGTTCCACGGCGTGATCACGCCGATGACGCCCAGCGGTTCGTTGAAGGTGACGTCGATGCCGTCGGCGACGGGAATCTGCTTGCCGGACAAGCGCTCCGGGCTGCCCGAGTAGAACGTCAGCACATCGCGGACGTGGCCGGCCTCCCATTCCGCCGACGCGATCGGGTGTCCCGAGTTGGCCACCTCGAGGGCGGCGAGCTCGTCGACGTGGGCGTCCACGACGGCGGCGAACGCCCGCAGGGCCGCCGCTCGCCCGGCCGGCGCCAACCGCGCCCAGCGCCGCTGGGCCGCGTGGGCGCGCGCCACGGCGTCGTCGACGGCGGGGGCGTCGAAGAGCTCAACGGAACGCAGCACTTCCTCGGTCGCCGGGTTGACCAGTCGCGTTTGGGTCATCGGGTGACCCGCGCGGCTTCGACCACCGCCTTGAACAGCCGCAGATCGTCAAGCGATTTCTCCGGATGCCATTGCACCGCAAGCGCGAACGCCTCGCCCGGCGCCTCGACGGCCTCGACCACGCCGTCGGGGTCCATGGCGCTGACTACCAGCCCGTCGCCGACCTTGTCGATGGCCTGGTGGTGATAGCAGGGCGCGTCGACGCACTCCCCGATCAACGCGGACAGGCGCGTGCCCGCCACGGTGCGCACCGGCAACCGGTTGAACACCCCGTTGCCGGCGCGGTGGCCGTTGTGGCCGAGGACGTCGGGCAGGTGCTGGTGCAGGGTGCCGCCGAACGCGACGTTGAGCAGTTGCGCGCCGCGGCAGATGCCCAGCACCGGCAGCCCGCGGTCCAGCGCGCCGCGCAACAGCGCCAACTCCCAGGCGTCGCGGTCGGTGCGGGGCGAGTCGGTGGCGGGGTGCGGGTCCTGGCCGTAACCCGCCGGGTCGAGGTCGTAGCCGCCGGTGATCACCAGCGCGTCCAGGCTGTGCAGCAGGCGGTCGACGACCTCGGGGTCCGCGGGCTGCGGCGGCAACAGCACCGCGATGCCGCCGGCCATGACGACGCCCTCGAAGTAGTCGGCGGGCAGGTAACCGGCGGGGATGTCCCAGATCCCGGTCCGCACCTGCTCGAGATAACTGGTCAGGCCGACGACGGGGCGTCCCAGTGGCGATCGCAAGCGCGGCGTAGCCGGGCGCGGCGGGTCGCCACCATCGGACTCAGAGCCGTTCAAAACCTCGCATCCTCTCCCAGTCGGTGACCGCCGCGTTGAACGCCGCCAGCTCCACGCGGGCGTTGTTCAGGTAGTGCGCGACGACGTCGTCGCCGAAGGCCTCCCGCGCGAGCGCCGAGCCTTCGAACAGCGCCGCCGCCTCGGCGAGCGTGCCGGGCAGCCGGTCGACGTCGGTTGCCTCATAGGCATTCCCGGTGTAGGGCGCGGGCGGCTCGAGGCCCCGTTCGATACCGTACAGCCCCCCGGCGATCAGCGCCGCCGCAGCGAGGTAGGGGTTGACGTCGCCGCCGGGCACCCGGCATTCGACCCGCAGGTTGCGCCCGTGGCCGACCACCCGCAGCGCACAGGTGCGGTTGTCCAGGCCCCACGCGATCGCGGTCGGCGCAAAGCTGCCGTCGGCGAATCGCTTGTAGGAGTTGATGTTTGGCGCATAGAACAGCGCCAGTTCGCGCAGCGTGGCCAACAGGCCCGCGAGGAAACCGCAAAACGTCGCCGACATGCCGTGCGGGCGGGCGCCGTCGTCGAACACGGCCGTATCGTCCGGCCCTCGCAGCGACAGGTGGATGTGGCAGCTATTGCCTTCCCGCTCATCGTATTTCGCCATGAACGTCAGGCTCTTGCCGTGCTGGTCGGCGATCTCCTTGGCGCCGTTCTTGTAGATGGTGTGGTTGTCGCAGGTGACCAGCGCCTCGTCGTAGCGGAACCCGATTTCCTGCTGGCCCCGGTTGCATTCGCCCTTGACGGCCTCGAACCGCAGGCCCGCGCCCTCCATTCCCAGCCGGATGTCGCGCAGCAGCGGCTCCATCCGCGACGAAGCCAGCATCGCGTAGTCGATGTTGTAGTCGCTGGCCGGCGTCAGCCCGCGGTAGCCGCTCGCCCACGCCTGGCGGTACGGCTCGTCGAACACGATGAACTCCAGCTCGGTGGCGATGTCGGCGGCCAGGCCGCGCTCGCCCAGCCGGGCGAGCTGGCGGCGCAGGATCGCCCGGGGCGCGACGGCGACCTCACCGCCGTCGGCCCAGCCGAGGTCGGCGATCACCAGGGCGGTGCTCGGCAGCCACGGGACCAGGCGCAAGGTGGCCAGGTCCGGCGTCATCACCATGTCGCCGTAGCCGGTTTCCCAGCTCGACATCGCGTAGCCGGACACCGTGTTCATCTCGACGTCGACGGCGAGCAGGTAGCTGCAGCACTCGGCCCCGTGCGCGGCGACCTCGTCGACGAAGAGCCGGGCCGACATGCGCTTGCCGACCAGCCGGCCCTGCATGTCGGCGAACGCCACGATGACGGTGTCCACCGCGCCGCCGCCCACCAGCTCGTCCAGCGCGGCCAACGTGAGCATGGCGGAAGGCGCTACCACGTGCTGGTGCGCAGGACGATCTCGGCGGCCAGCTGTGCCGTCGACTCCTGCACGGTGCGCCGGCCCAGGTCGACCACGCGGTATTCGGCGTAGACGTACCGCTGGCTCGCGTCCGCCACGGCCTTGGCGGCCGGCGAGCTGACCAGCACGGTGGTGCCGATTTCCACCGGCGGGCAGTGGTCGTCGAGCACCACGCCGTTGGGGTCGGCCACCCGCGGATGCCCGCGGTCGATCACGACCAGGCCCACGAACCGGCCCAACCGGGTGGCGGCCAGTTCCCAGGCGAGCTCACCGCCGGCCCGGTCGCCGAAGACCACGGCCCAGCGGATGCCCAGCGAGTCGAGGATGCCGACCACCGATTTCGCGGTCAGGCGCGGGTCGAGGCCGACGACGACCGTGCGAAGCGAGGCGGTATGCAGGCGCTCGCACACCGCGTCGTAGGCGACCGGCGAACGCTGCTGGTCTCCGAGGATGACGACGACGACGCCCTTCTCCGGCCCGGCTACGGACACCGGAACGGGAAATCCGTCGAGCGTGGTCATCATCGAGTGCACTCACGCACGTTACCTGTCAAAGGCCAGCGTGCGCGAGGTTTCCTCCTCTCCTACTGGCGTAACGCACTGGCAATCAACGGTCGGCGCGGCGGCCCGTCGAGCAGCCCGAGGACCGCGTCGACGTCGAGATGGGCGGCCAGCAGGTCGGCGATCGCGTCGAGTTGGGCGTCGCGGCGCGCGGCGACGTCGGTGTCGGCGACGACGAAACCTTCGCGGCCGGCCGCGTCGGCGACCCGGGTGAGCCAGCCCCGGCGGAAGTCGTCGTTGTCGAGCAGGCCATGCCAGTGGGTGCCGAAGACGGCGCCGCGCACGACACCCTGGGGTTCGGCGTCCTGGGCGAACCAGGTGTCCTCGGCGCAGCGGGAGAGCCGCCCGTGGTGGATCTCGTATCCGGAGAGCGGCCGCTGCCAGCGCCGCAGCACCTTGGCCTGGCCGAAGGCGATGTCGGCGTCCAGCAGGCCCAGCCCGGCGACCTCCCCCGCGCCGGATTCGACCGTGTCCTCGATGCGCCGGCACAGCATCTGGAAGCCGCCGCAGATGCCCAGCACCGGCTTGCCGGCCCGGGCGTGGTCGACGAGCGCGCCGGCCAGGCCGCGTTCGCGCAGCCACGACAGGTCGGCGACGGTCGCCTTGCTGCCGGGGACCACGATCAGGTCGGTGTCGGCCAGGTCGGCGGGATCGGTGACCCAGCGCACCAGCACGCCGGGCTCGCAGGCCAGCGCCTCGACGTCGGTGGAGTTGGAGATGCGGGGCAGCCGGATCGCGGCGACCCGCAGCCACTGATCGCCGCGGGGCGGCGCGGGCGTGCCGAGGACGCGGCTCGCGACCACCGACAGCGAGTCCTCGGCGTCCAACCAGAGCTCCTCGACGTAGGGCAGCACCCCGTAGGTCGGGCGGCCGGTCAGGGTGTGCAGCTGGCGCAGACCGGGTTCCAGCAGCGCGGGGTCGCCACGAAACTTGTTGACGACGAAGCCGGCGATGAGCGCCTGGTCCTCGGGCTCGAGCACCGCGACCGTCCCGAACAGGTGCGCCAGCAGCCCGCCGCGATCGATGTCACCGACCAGAATCACCGGCAGGTTCGCGGCCCGGGCCAGCCCCATGTTGGCCAAATCCGTGGCCCGCAGGTTGATCTCGGCCGGCGAGCCGGCGCCCTCGCAGATCACCGCGTCGAATTCGGCTCGCAGGCAAGACAATTCGTATGCGACGATGCCGGTGAGCCGGTCGCGATGCTCGATATAGCCGGCCGCGGTGACCGACTCGGCGACCTGGCCGCGGATCACCAGCTGCGAGGTGCGGTCGCCGCCCGGTTTGAGCAGGATCGGGTTGAACCGCACGCTGGGCTCCAGCCCCGCCGCGCGCGCCTGGATCGCCTGGGCGCGGCCGATCTCGCCGCCTTCGACCGTGACCACCGAGTTGTTGGACATGTTCTGCGCCTTGAACGGCGCCACCCGAATCCCCTTGCGCGCCAACAACCGGCACAGGCCCGCCACCACCACCGATTTACCGGCGTCGGAGCTGGTGCCCGCGACCAGCAGAGCACCGCTCACCGTTTTACGGCGACCAGACGCAGAATCGCACTTTCCGGGCGGAAACAGTGCGATTCTGTGTCTGCTCGCGTTAGAGGCAAGTGAGGATCTCGGCGCCGGTGTCGGTGACCAGCAGCGTGTGCTCGAACTGGGCGGTCCACTTGCGGTCCTTGGTCACCACCGTCCAGCCGTCGTCCCAGATCTCGTAGTCCAGCGCGCCGAGGTTGATCATCGGTTCGATGGTGAACGTCATTCCCGGCTGGATGACCGTCGCCACCGACGGCTGGTCGTAGTGCAGGACCACCAGCCCGTTGTGAAACGTGGTGCCGATGCCGTGGCCGGTGAAGTCACGAACGACGTTGTAGCCGAACCGGTTTGCGTACGACTCGATGACGCGGCCGACCACCGAGAGCGCGCGGCCCGGCTTGACGGCGTTGATCGCGCGCATCGTGGCCTCGTGGGTGCGCTCCACGAGCAGCCGGTGCTCTTGCGCGACGTCGCCGGCCAGGAACGTCGCGTTGGTGTCGCCGTGCACCCCGTCGATGTAGGCGGTGACGTCGATGTTGACGATGTCGCCGTCCTCGATCACCGTCGAGTCGGGGATGCCGTGGCAGATGACCTCGTTGAGCGACGTGCAGCACGACTTCGGGAAGCCCTTGTAGCCCAGCGTCGACGGGTAGGCGCCGTTGTCGATCATGTACTCGTGGGCGATCCGGTCGAGTTCGTCGGTCGTCACCCCGGGCGCGACCGCCTTGCCCGCCTCGGCCAGGGCGCCGGCCGCGATCCGGCCGGCGACGCGCATCTTCTCGATCACCTCGGGCGTCTGCACCCACGGCTCGCTGCCCTCCTGCGCGGTCGGCTTGCCGACATACTCGGGGCGGGGGATGCGCCCGGGCACCGGCAGAGTCGGCGATATCACCCCGGGAGAAAGCGCGGTGCGAGCTGGCATGCAGGCCAGCTTAGCGAGGCTCGCACCGCACCGCCGTCGCCCAGCCTGTAATTTCGCAGGCCCCTACTCGCACTTCTCCTGCAGATTTACAGGCTCGGCGAATCAGGCCCCGGAGCGGCGGCGCAACAGCGAGCGCCGCGGCCCGCGGATGATCAGCGACCCGCACACCACCCGGCCCGTCAACACGACATGCGGCGTCCCCTCGCCGGGAGCCCCCTTGCGGCGGTCGCTGGCGCTGCCGACGTAGACCTCGACGTCGTCGATCGACGCGCTGGCGCCGTCGGGCAACCGGACGTCCACCGAGCCGAATCGCATGTCGAGCTCGATGATCACCACCGGCCCCGCGAACCGGGCCCTGGTCAGGTCGAGGTGCACCGACCCGAGCCGGCGCACCAGCGCCAGCCGCGTCGGCACGGTCCACTCGCCGTGGCGCTTCAGCGAGCCGGCCCAGCCGCGCAGCTCCACCCGGTCGGCCGCCGACGAGACGAACGCGCCGGGCCCGGGCAGGTCACCGACCAGCCCGTCCAGCTCGCTTCGGGTGCGCGCGTAGGACACCTGGGTCGAGCGCTGCTCGAACTCGTCGATGTCGATCAGGCCAAGCGCGACGGCGTTATGCAGCCGCCGCATCGTGCCGTTCCGGTCGGCGTCGGAGACCCGTAACGCCAGCATGTCCCCGCCGGTATCGGTCATGATCGCAAATTTACCGCTGTTGGAGCCGCCGGGACCGGGGCAGTTCAGGCCAGGTAGCCCGGCGGCATGGCCTCGAACATGAATTTCGTCATCCGCACCGCCCACTCCGAGCTGCCACCCCCGACGATCAGCGCGGCGAACGCGAGGTCGCCGCGGTACCCGGCGAACCAGGAGTGCGATCCGCCCGGGAACTCGGCCTCACCGGTCTTCCCGTAGATCTCGCCACAGCCGGCGATCTCTTTGGCGGTCCCGTTGGTCACCACCAGCCGCATCATCGGCCGCAGCGCCTCGACCATCTTCGGGCTGATCGGGGTGTCGTCCCCCTCGACCGTCGTCGGGCGGCCGGCGATGAGCTGCGGCACCGGGGTCTTGCCGGCCGCGACGGTCGCCGCCACCAGGGCCATGCCGAACGGGCTCGCAAGCACCTTGCCCTGGCCGAAGCCGTCCTCGGTGCGCTCGGCGAGATCCACCGTCGGGGGCACCGACCCGGTCACGGTGGTGAGGCCGTCAACGGTGTAGTCGAGCCCGATGCCGTAGCGGGTGGCCGTCTGGGTCAGGCCGCGGGGCGGCATCCTGCTGCTCAGCTCGGCGAACGTGGTGTTGCACGAACTGGCGAACGCGCGCGACATGGGCACCACGCCCAGGTCGAAGCCGCCGTAGTTCGGGATGGTGCGATGCCCGATGTCGATGTGGCCGGGGCACCCCAGCATCGAGTTGGGGGTGGCCATGTCGCGGTCGATGGCGGCGCCCGCCGTGATCATCTTGAAGGTCGACCCGGGCGGGAACAGGCCGTTGGTGGCCGGCAGGCCGTCGGCGTCGGCGCCCTTGTTCTGCGCGATCGCGAGGATCTCCCCCGTCGACGGCTTGATCACGACGATCATCGCCTTGCCGCCCTTGTTGTCCACGGCGCGCTGGGCGGCGTTCTGCACGACCCGGTCCAGCGTGATCGACACCGACGGCGCCGGCGACCCCTCGACCTCGTGCAGCACGGCGACGTCGACGTTGTTCTGGTTGACGCTGACCACCCGCCAGCCCGCCTGGCCGTCGAGCTGGTCCATCACGGCTTTCTTCACCTCGGCGATGACGGCCGGCGCGAAATGCGGGTCGGTGGGCAGCATTTCGGCCTGCGGCGTGACCACGATGCCGGGCAGCCGGCCGATCGCCGGGAAGACCTTGTCGTTGTCGTCGGGATGCAGCGTGACGCCCAGGTCCAGCGGGTGGGTCGCCGCGCTGGCCTGCTCGGCGAGCACCTGCGGGTCGGTGAGCGCGTTGTTGAACGGCCGCAACACGTCGACGATCGAGTGGGTGGTGAAGCTCAGCGACTGTGGCGGCCCGGCCGCGGCGGCGTCCAGCGTGTAGTGATAGCGGTAACCCGGCGCCAGCACGTCGCTGCCGCCGAGTTCATTGACCGACGCGCGCCGCGGCTGATCGGCCCGCAGCGCGAACGTCTGGTGCTCGCCAAGCTTGGGATGCAGGTCGGTGGTGGCCCACCGAACCTCCCAGCGCCCCTCGTCGCGGGCCATCTTCAGCTGGCCGTCATAGCTCCAGGTCCGGTTCTTCGGCAGGTGCCAGGTGAAGCGGTAGTCGACGGTGCCGGTGTCCTCGGCGTACTTGGAGGTGAGAACCTGGGCGTCCAAGTGGGTGGCCTGCAGGCCGGACCAGGCGGCGTTGAGCGCTTCACGGGCCTCGTTCGGGTTATCGGCGAGCTGCGCGGCCGTCGCGGTGTCCCCGATCGCCAAGGCGCCGAAGAACTTCTCGGCGGCCGGGCCCGGGCCGTCGGGCCGCGGGGTGCAGCCGGACAGCCCGACCGACGCGACCAGCAGCACGCTCGCCGTCGCCGATACCAGTGGGGTTTTTGTGACCATCGGTACAGATGTTATGAATGCCGGGCCGCCGACGAGCGCCGACACACCGAGACCGGACCGTTATGCGCGGATTGGGCTGCCGAGCGCTGCGCCAGCGCGGCGTTCGGCGCCGAGCGGCGCGCCAGAGCGACGCTCGCGGGAGCGGAACCTCAGTCCAGCAGGACCGTCGCGAAGGTGCCCACTTCGGCGAAGCCGACCCGCGCGTAGGCGGCGCGGGCGACGGTGTTGAAGCTGTTCACGTACAGGCTGGCGACCCGGCCGGTCGCCACGATCACGGCGGCCACGGTCGCGGTGCCCGCCGTGCCCAGCCCCTGGCCGCGCCACTCCGGGTGCACCCAAACCCCTTGGATCTGACCGACGCCCGGCGACTGGGACCCGACTTCGGCCTTGAAGATCACCTGCCCGTGCTCGAAGCGGGCCCAGGCCCGGCCGGCCGCGATCAGGCTGGCCACCCGCCGGCGGTAGCCGCGGCCGCCGTCGCCGAGCCGGGGGTCGACGCCGACCTCGCCGATGAACATGTCGACCGCGGCCACCAGGTAGGCGTCCAGCTCGTCGGGCCGCACCTGGCGAACGCCGGGGTCGATGTCGCAGTTCGGGTGGCTGGTCAGGGCCATCAGCGGCTGGTGGTCACGCACGTCGCGCGCGGGACCCCAGGCCGACTCGAGGCGCTCCCACATCGGCATCACCAGGTTGGCCCGGCCGACCAGCGAGGAACAGCGCCGCGTGGCGCTCATCGCCTCGTCGGCGAAGGCGTTCAGGTCGGCCGGTCCGCCGCGCAGCGGGATGAGGTTGGCGCCGGCGAAGCACAGCGACTCGTCGGGGCCGCGCCGCGTCCACAGCTCCCCGCCGATCGAATTGGGTTCGATGCCATGATCGGCCACCCGGGCCGCGACCATGCACGAGCCGACCGGGTCGTCGTTGAGCACCCGCCACACCGCGGCGGCGTCGCGCACCACGGAAACCCGCCGCTCGCCGACAAGGCGAAAGATGGGCGGAGCCGACATCGGGGGAACTCTCTGTGGTGCGAACTGACGATCTTAAAAACAGAGCGGGCGCGGGCCCCTATCAGCTTACGGTCACAATCGGCGAACCGCTCGGTTCTGTTCCCGGATCGGTACCCATTTCTGACGCGAGGCGCATGGCTTCCTCGATCAGCGTCTCGACGATCTGGGCCTCGGGCACGGTCTTGATCACCTCGCCGCGAACGAAGATCTGCCCCTTGCCATTTCCCGACGCGACGCCCAGGTCGGCCTCGCGGGCCTCGCCCGGACCGTTGACGACGCAGCCCATCACGGCCACCCGCAGCGGGACGTCGAGCCCGTCCAGGCCGGCGGTGACCGCGTTGGCCAGCGTGTAGACGTCGACCTGGGCGCGACCACACGACGGGCACGACACGATCTCGAGGCCGCGGGGCCGCAGGTTCAGCGACTCGAGGATCTGGATGCCGACCTTGACCTCCTCGACGGGCGGCGCCGACAGCGACACCCGGATGGTGTCGCCGATCCCCCGCGACAGCAGCGCGCCGAACGCGACCGCCGACTTGATGGTGCCCTGGAACGCGGGACCGGCCTCGGTGACGCCGAGGTGCAGCGGGTAATCGCATTGGGCGGCCAGCTGCTCGTAGGCGGCGACCATCACGACGGGGTCGTTGTGCTTGACGCTGATCTTGATGTCGCCGAAGCCGTGCTCCTCGAACAGCGATGCCTCCCACAACGCGGACTCGACCAGCGCCTCGGGCGTGGCCTTGCCGTACTTCTCCATGAACCGCTTGTCCAGCGAACCGGCGTTGACGCCGATGCGGATCGGGATGCCGGCCGCCGCCGCGGCCTTGGCGACCTCGCCGACCCGGCCGTCGAACTCCTTGATGTTGCCGGGGTTCACCCGCACCGCGGCGCACCCGGCATCGATGGCGGCGAAGATGTACTTCGGCTGGAAGTGGATGTCGGCGATCACCGGGATCTGGCTGTGCCGCGCGATCTCGGCGAGCGCGTCGGCGTCCTCCTGGCGCGGGCAGGCGACGCGCACGATGTCGCAGCCCGCGGCGGTCAGCTCGGCGATCTGCTGCAGCGTCGTGTTGACGTCGTGCGTCTTGGTGGTGCACATCGACTGCACCGAGATCGGGTAGTCGCTGCCGACCCCGACGTCGCGGACCATCAGTTGGCGCGTCTTGCGCCGGGGCGCCAGCGTGGGCGGCGGGGCGTCCGGCATTCCCAGGCTCGTCACTGGAACAGCCTGATCGGGTTGACGAGGTCGGCGGTCACGGTCAGCAGCATGTAGCCGACCACGAACACCAGCACCACGTACGTGGCGGGCATCAGCTTGAGGTAGTTCACCGGCGCCGCCGCGACCATGCCGCGCGCCGAGCGGACCAGGTTGCGGATCTTCTCGAACACCGCGATGGCGATGTGGCCGCCGTCGAACGGCAGCAGCGGCACCAGGTTGATGGCGCCCAGGATGAGGTTCAGCTGCGCCAGGAAGAACCAGAACGCCACCCACAGCCCGTGGTCGACGGTGTCGCCGCCGATGATGCTGGCGCCGACGACGCTCATCGGCGTTCCCGGGTCGCGCTGCCCACCGCCGATGGCGTGCACCAGCGCCCCGACCTTCGTCGGGATCGTCACCAGCGCCTTGCCCACCTCGACGGTCAGGTCACCGGCGAACGCGAAGGTGGCCGGTATCGCCGACAGGACGTTGTAGTGCGTCGGCGGGGTCTTGACGGCGCCGACGCCGATGGCGCCGACCGTGGCGGCCTCCGGCTTGCCTTCCCGCCCCTTGGCCGGGTTGGTCAGGTAGCGCTGGGTCGGGGTCACGTCGACGTACGTGGTGATGGTGGTGCCGTCGCGCTCGACGACGACGGGGACGGTGCCGTGCAGCTTGCGCACCGCGGCGGCCATGTCCTCGAACGTGGACACCGGGGTGTCGCCGACCTTGACGACGGTGTCGCCGGGGCGGATCCCGGCGGCCGCCGCCGGGCCGGGCCCGGTGCAGTTGCCGAGCTTTCCCGGGGCGGTTTCCGGTGCGACGCAAGCGGTTTCGCCGACGACGGCCTTGGTGGGCGGGTGCAGGTTCGGCAGCCCCCAGACCAGCGCGATGCCGTAGATCAGGACCAGGCAGATGACGAAGTTCATGCCCGGGCCGGCGAACAGCGTCGCGACCCGCTTCCAGGTCGCCTGCTTGTACATGGCGCGGTCGGCCTCGTCGGGCTCGAGATCCTCGACCGGAGTCATCCCGGCGATGTCGCAGAAGCCGCCCAGCGGGACGGCCTTGATGCCGTACTCGATCTCGCCGCGCCGGGTCGACCACAGCGTGGGCCCGAAGCCGACGAAATAGCGCCGCACCTTCATGCCGGTGCCGCGCGCGACCCACATGTGGCCACACTCGTGTAGGGCCACCGAGATCAAGATGGCGAGCGCGAACAGCACGATGCCGATTGCGAACATCATCGGGTTGCTAGGACCTTTCTGACAGCGCGCTGCGCTCGCTCGCGTGCCCAGCGCTGCGCGTCCAGTACCTCATCCACGGTAGCGGGTGAAACGGACCATTGGTCGGCGGCGTGCAGCACGTCGGCGACGGTTTTGACGATCGCGGGGAATCCGATCCGTCCCTGCAGGAACGCCTCGGCCGCCTCCTCGTTGGCCGCGTTGTACACGGCGGTCATGCAGCCACCGGTCTGACCGGCGTGCCGGGCCAGCTCGACGGCGGGGAAAACGTCGTTGTCCAGCGGCTCGAATTCCCAGCTAGAGGCCGTGGTGAAGTCGCATGCCGGGGCGGCGCCGGGCACCCGGTCGGGCCAGCCGAGCGCCAGCGAAATGGGCAGCTTCATGTCCGGCGGGCTGGCCTGGGCGATCGTCGAGCCGTCGACGAAGGTGACCATCGAATGAACAATCGACTGGGGGTGCACGACGACGTCGATGCGGTCGTAGGGAATGCCGAAGAGCAGGTGGGTTTCGATGAGCTCGAGCCCCTTGTTGACCAGCGACGCCGAGTTCAGCGTGTTCATCGGGCCCATCGACCAGGTGGGGTGGGCGCCCGCCTGCTCGGGCGTGACGGCCTCGAGGTCGGCGGCGGACCACCCGCGGAACGGCCCGCCCGAGGCGGTCAGCACCAGCTTGGCGACCTCATTTTTTTCGGGGTCGGGGTTCCCACAGCGCAGGCACTGGGCCAGCGCGGAGTGCTCGGAGTCGACGGGCACGATCTGGCCGGGCCGCGCCGCCCGCAGCACGAGCGGCCCCCCGGCGATCAGCGATTCCTTGTTGGCCAGCGCGAGCCGGGCGCCGGAGTCCAGCGCGGCCAGGGTCGGGCGCAGGCCCAGCGCCCCGACCAGCGCGTTGAGCACGACGTCGGCCTCAGTCTCCTGGACCAGCCGGGTCACCGCTTCCGGGCCGCTGTACGGGACGTCCCCAACCTGCTGCGCCGCGCGCTCGTCGGCGACGGCGACGTTGGTGACGCCGGTCTCGGCGCGCTGGCGCGCCAGCGCGTCGGGGTTGGCCCCACCCGCCGCCAGCCCGACCACCTCGAAACGATCGGGGTTGGCCGCGATGACCTCCAGCGCCTGGGTGCCGATCGAGCCGGTGCTGCCCAGCACCAGCACGCGCAG
The DNA here is from genome assembly GCF_001672675.1 of Mycobacterium sp. E2327. NCBI lineage: Bacteria > Bacillati > Actinomycetota > Actinomycetes > Mycobacteriales > Mycobacteriaceae > Mycobacterium > Mycobacterium sp. E2327. The sequence goes on along the minus strand of NZ_LZKE01000070.1, from coordinate 15,458 downwards.
GCGCCCGGCGGCAGTCGCGTTAGTCACTCACTCATTGTGCCCGCTCGGTCGAGCGGGCGGGTGTGCCAGAATCTCCCCTACCAGCCGATCACGAAGGGGATTCGCCGTGGCCAGTACCGAGGTTGAGCACTACAACGGCGTCGACGTCGCCGAGGTGCCGTCGGCAGCCTGGGGATGGAGCAAGATCAACGTCCGCACCTGGCACGCGGTCGGGCTGTTCATCGTCATATTCCTGCTGGCCATGATGTGGGGCAACCACGTCGGCCACGTCGAGAACTGGTTCCTGGTCGGGTTCGCCATCCTGACGCTCGTCGTGCTGGTGCGCGACCTGTGGGGCCGCCGCCGCGGCTGGATCCGGTAGCGCTCGGCGGAGCCGCTGCGCCCGTCGTCGCCAGGCGGCGCCGATTAGCAACACGAACAGGGCGACCGCCCACGGCAGCACGCCGTGTCGGTGCACCCAGCCGGCCAGCGCCCCCTGCAGGCGCCCGGCGGACATGATCACAGCGTCGTCGGGACTGGCGTTCGTGTTGAACAGTCGCACCTCGTAGACGCCGTAATAGCCGACATACAGCCCGACCAGCACCAGCAGCGCCCCACCGATCCGGTTGACCAGCGGCAGGACGCGTCGCAGGCGGTCGGCCAAGGCCGAGCTCGCCGTCGCCGCCGCGACGGCCAGGACGCCCACCACCAACGTCAGGCCCGCCACATAGGCGAGGTAGACCGAGGCCCCCGTGGCGACCGACCCGCCCCGCAGGCCGGCGGCGGTGACGGCCAGGAACGGCCCGACGGTGCACGACAGCGATGCGATCGCATAGCTGACGCCGTAGGAGTACATCGAGCCCAGCCGCACGGTCGGCGCCCACCGCGGACCCAGCCGGCGTGGTGTGAGCGCCGTCAACTCGCGGCCCGACAGGAGCCAAACCCCAAGCGCGACAAGCACAATGCCGATGACCACGGTCGCGTAGGGCAGGTATCGCTGCACGGTCGAGGCCGCCGAGATGGTCAGCGCGCCGAACAACCCGAACACCGTCAGGAAGCCGAGCGCCATCCCGACCGTCGCCGCCACCGCGCGGCCGACCGGCGCGAGGGAGCTCGTCGGGGACCGTGCGCCGAACGTGCACTGGCTGCGGGATTTAGGCGTTTTTTCCGCAGTGAGTGCACGTTCGGCGTCTTGCCCGCGCACCACGAGGAGCAGGTACGCGGGCAGCATGGCAAACCCGCACGGGTTCAGCGCCGCGACCAATCCGGCCGCGAACGCCAGACCGACCAGGCCGCGGTCCATCCGATCAACGCAGCGCGGCGACCCGGCCGGCCAGCTCGTCCTGGGGCATGGCCGCGGTGGGGTTGTTGACGAACGTCGAGCTGCCGTCGGCCCGGTAGAACACCCAGGCCGGCTGCCAGGGGACGTTGTAGCGGGCCCAGATCGAGCCGTTGGCGTCGTTGAGGTTGGTGAAATTCAGGTTGTACTTGGAGACGAAGTTCTGCATCGCCCCCACGTCGGAGTGCGCCGCGATGCCGACGAACGTGACGCCCGGATTGGCGGCGGCCACCTGGCTGAGGCCGGGGGCCTCGGCGTTGCAGAACGGGCACCACGGCGTCCAGAACCACAGCACCGCCGGTTTGCCCTGCAGGCTGGCGCCGTTGAATGGCGCACCGCTGAGCGTGGTGGCGCTGAATTGCAGCCGGTCGTCGGCGGCAGCCGAGCGCGGCGCGTCGGCGAGCCCGAATATCAGGGCCGCGGCGAAAAGCGCCGCGGCAAGGAGCTTGAGCGGAGTCAAGAGCCGAAACATCATGGCATCACCTCGTTTGCTGGTTATGCCTAAAAGACGCGGCGCAGGCCCACTCGGTTCACCCTTCGGCGGCCAGCTGTCCGCAGGCTGGGTCTGATCGCCTGCGCTCCAGCTACCCGCCTTCGGCGGCCAGCTGCCCACAAGCAGCGCTGATCTCCCGTCCCCGCGTGTCGCGCACCGTGCAGGAAACGCCCTTCGCTCGCACCCGCCGGACGAACTCGCGCTCGACCGCCTTCGGGCTGGCGTCCCAGTCACTGCCCGGGGTGGGGTTGAGCGGGATCAGGTTCACGTGCACCAGCGGGCCGAGCGCGCCGTGCAGCCGCTTACCCAGCAGGTCGGCCCGCCAGGGCTGGTCGTTGACGTCGCGGATCAGCGCGTACTCCACCGACACCCGCCTGCCGGTCACGTCGGCGTAGTAGCGGGCCGCGTCGAGGGCCTCGGCGATCTTCCACCGGTTGTTGACCGGGACCAGCGTGTCGCGCAGCTCGTCGTCGGGCGCGTGCAACGACAACGCCAGGGTGACCCCGAGCCGCTCGTCGGCGAGTTTGCGGATCGCGGGAACCAGGCCGACGGTGGACACCGTCACCGAGCGCGCCGAGATGCCGAAGCCCTGCGGCGGCGCCTCGGTGATGCGCCGGACCGCGGCCAGCACCCGGTTGTAGTTCGCCAGCGGCTCCCCCATGCCCATGAAAACCACGTTGGACAGCCGGTCACCGAACTCGTCGCGCAGCTCCGCCGCGCCGGCGCGCACCTGCTCGAGGATCTCGGCGGTGGACAGGTTCCTGGTCAGGCCGCCCTGGCCGGTGGCGCAGAACGGGCAGGCCATCCCGCAGCCGGCCTGCGACGAGATGCACACGGTGTTGCGGTCCGGGTAGCGCATCAGCACCGACTCGACGGTGGCGCCATCGAGGGCCCGCCACAACGTCTTTCGCGTCTGGCCGGCATCGCAGGTGACTTCCGCGGCCGCGGTGAGCAGGGTGGGGAACATCGCCTCGGCGATCGCGTCGCGCACGGCCGCGGGGAGGTCGGTCATCTCCCGCGGATCGGCGATCAGCCGGCCGTAGTACTGATGCGCGAGCTGCTTGGCGCGAAAGGCCGGCAGGCCCAGCTCCGCGACGGCCGACGCACGGCCGGCGGCGTCGAGGTCGGCCAGGTGCCGCGGCGGCTTGCTCGGGCGCGGCTCGGTGAACACCAATTGTTGGACCATGACATGTCCAGTATCGCGTGGCGCTTGCGATCGCCACGCCTAGGGAACCAGGGTCAGCACGATCCAGGCGGCGACGGCCGACGGGAGGACCCCGTCGAGGCGATCCATCAGACCGCCGTGGCCGGGCAGTAGCCGGCCCATGTCTTTGATGCCGAGGTCGCGCTTGACCTGTGACTCCACCAGGTCGCCCAGCGTGCAGGTCATCACCAGGACGACGCCCAGCAACGCGCCGATCCACAACGGCTTCTCGGCCAGCAAGGTCGCGGTCAGGATCGCGGCGGTGATGCCAAACACCAGCGATCCGACCAACCCCTCCCAGGACTTCTTCGGGCTGATCGCCGGAACCATCGGATGCTTCCCAAACAGCACGCCCACGGCGTAGCCGCCCACGTCGGACGCGACGACGGTGATCATCAGGCAGAACACCCGTCCGGCGCCGTCCTTCGGATAGACCAGCAGCGCGGCGAAGGAGGCGAACAGCGGGACCCAGGCGGCCAGGAAGACGGTGGCGGACGCGTCGCGCAGGTAGTTCGCCGACGGCGATCCGGCGAACGGCTCGGACCGGTGGCGGTTGTCCTGCATGAACAGCCGCCAGACGTTGCACGCCACCACGGTCGACGCGAAGCCGGCCAGCGCCCCGGCGGCGTGGTACGGCCACGTCAGCCACACCGTGACCTGCCCACCGATCAGTAGCGGGATGAGCGGGATGACGTATCCGGCTTCGCGCAGCCGCCGCACCACCTCGTGGCTGGCCACCAGAACGGCTCCGGCGCAGTAGAGCACCCAGACGTGGGGGGCGAAGATCAGCGTCACGACGAGAACGGCGCCGATGCCGACGCCCACCGCGATCGCGGCGCGCAGGTCGCGTCCCGCCCGAGACGTCTTCGTGCCCGGCTGCTGTGTGGGGTTTTTCGGCGGACGCGGGGGCTCGTCGGGCGGAGTGCCTGCGCCGGTGGTTGCCACGGACATGATTGCTGAGCGGCCGCTAGACCTCCAGCAGCTCGCCTTCTTTGTGCTTGACCAACTCATCGATCTGGGTGACGTACTGATGGGTGGTCTTGTCCAAATCCTTTTCCGCCCGGCTGACCTCGTCCTCGCCGGCCTCGCCGTCCTTGCGGATCCGGTGCAGCTCCTCCATCGCCTTGCGACGGATGTTGCGCACCGACACGCGGGCCTCTTCCCCCTTGTGCTTGGCCTGCTTGACCAGCTCCCGACGGCGCTCCTCGGTGAGTTGCGGCACCGCCACCCGGATCAAGGTGCCGTCGTTGGTGGGATTGACGCCCAGGTCGGAGTTGCGGATCGCCGTCTCGATGGCGTGCAGCTGGCTGGTCTCGTAGGGCTTGATGACGACGAGGCGCGCCTCGGGGACGTTGATGCTGGCCAGCTGCGTGATCGGCGTGTTGGTGCCGTAGTAGTCGATGACGATCCGGTTGAACATGCCCGGGTTGGCGCGGCCGGTTCGGATGGTGGACAGGTCGTCGCGGGCTACGGATACGGCCTTCTCCATCTTCTCTTCCGCGTCGAAGAGAGCTTCGTCGATCATTTTCCGCGTCTTCCCCTCAGGTCGTAACCAGCGTTCCGATCTTCTCACCAGCGACCGCACGAGCGATATTCCCATTGGTCAGCAGGTTGAACACCAGGATCGGCATGCCATTGTCCATGCACAGGCTGAACGCTGTGGCATCGGCCACGCGCAGCCCGCGGTCGATGACCTCGCGATGGCTGATCGCGGTGATCAGCTCGGCCTCGGGGTCGTGCCGCGGGTCGGCGGAAAACACGCCGTCGACCGCCTTGGCCATCAAGACCACCTCGGCGCCGATCTCCAGCGCCCGCTGCGCGGCCGTGGTGTCCGTGGAGAAGTACGGCAGGCCCATGCCGGCCCCGAAGATCACCACCCGGCCCTTCTCCAGGTGCCGGACGGCGCGCAGCGGCAGGTACGGCTCGGCGACCTGGCCCATGGTGATCGCCGTCTGGACCCGCGTGACAATCCCCTCCTTTTCCAGGAAGTCCTGCAGGGCGAGGCTGTTCATGACGGTGCCGAGCATGCCCATGTAGTCCGAGCGGGTGCGCTCCATGCCCCGCTGCTGAAGCTGGGCGCCACGGAAGAAGTTCCCGCCGCCGATCACCACCGCGACCTGGACGCCGCCGCGGACGACCTCGGCGATCTGGCGGGCGACCTGCGCCACCACGTCGGGATCCAACCCGACCTGGCCGCCGCCGAACATTTCACCGCCGAGCTTGAGCAATACTCTCGAATACTTGGATCGGCTCTCCGGCTGGCCGGAAGCCCCGTTCGTCGGCTCCGTCATCAGACTCCTCGCATGAGAGTGCCATCCCGGGGCGAACTCATCCGGAACGGCATTTCACATCCTGCCTCATCGCAGCACAATGTTGCGCCGGCGGGGTGCATTATCTGCGCAGTTGGCGATTTCCTTCCCGTGTCGGATGTTTGAGCGGGCGGCGAGTCGGGGAATCTTCACCAACGCGGGGGGCGAACCTACGGCCTTGAGAATAAGGGCCAAGCCTCGCCGTGTGACGGGGCCGATCGCTTGGGCGGTCGGCGTTGAGCGAAATTGCTCAACCACGCACGCCAATGAGGAGGAACAGATCCATGGCGGACAACAAATCGGGACCTGCCGAAGCCGTTAAGGGCGTCGTCGAGGACGTCAAAGGCAAGGCCAAGGAAGCAGTCGGCGCGGTGACCGGTCGGGACGACCTCACGCGCGAGGGCGAGGCCCAGCAGGACAAGGCGGAAGCCCAGCGCGACGCGGCGAAGAAGGAAGCGCAAGCGGAGGCCGCTCGCGGCGGCGCCGAGGCGGCCGAAGAGCGTCAGAAGGCCAACCAGTAGCTTGTCGCTGCAATGGGTCCGGTCCGTGAAAACGGGCCGGACCCATTGACTTTCCCGGGGCAGAGTATTGATCCTGTGCACACGCGCAATAAACTTTGCATAGTTGACTCTGAATCGGGTACTCAGCGCTGCGCTGGCAGACATCTCGCCGTGAGGTGCCTACGGGTGGGGGGCGATGACAAACTCACGAGTTTGGAGATGTCTTTGGAAGTTCTACTGCTCACCGACGCAGACGATTTCGATTCGGCCCTGCCCACGCTGAGGTCGTTCACCCAAACCGTGCGGCGCGCCCCCCTTTCCGGCCACATCGACGGGCACCGCGGCAGCGCCGACGTCGCGATCATCGACGCGCGCACCGACCTCGACGCGGCCAGGGCGGCCTGCCGGCGCCTGACGGCCGACGCGCCGTCCATCGCGGTGGTGGCCGTGGTGACATCGGCGGACTTCGTGGCGGTGGACGTGGATTGGCATTTCGACGACGTGCTGCTGCCCGCCGCGGGGGCCGACGAACTGCAGGCCCGGCTGCGGCTGGCAATTGCGCGGCGGCGCAGCGCGATGGACGGCAGCCTGAAATTCGGCGACCTGGTGCTGCACCCGGCCAGTTTCACCGGCACGCTGAACGGCCAAGACCTGGCCCTGACGCTCACCGAGTTCAAGTTGTTGAATTTCCTTGTGCAGCATGCCGGCCGGGCGTTCACCCGCACCCGGCTGATGCACGAGGTGTGGGGTTACGACTGCAACGGCCGCGTCCGCACGGTCGACGTTCACGTGCGGCGGCTGCGCGCCAAGCTCGGTGCGGAACACGAATCGATGATCGACACCGTCCGCGGCGTCGGCTACATGGCGCCGACCCCGCCGCAACCGCAATGGGTTCTCAGCGGCTCGACGCTGACTCCGGTCTGGACGTCGACGGCGCGACCCGCGACGGATCCCGTCACTCAATAGTCTTGCCGCGCAGCGGTTTTCGCTGACCAATCAGGCAAACAGCGGTAATGCTCGCTTGCGCGCCAGCGCGTCCATGCCCTCCTGGATGGCGTCTTCGACCTCGTGGTACTTGCGGTCGATGTACTCGTCGTCGTCGGCGCGCGCGGGATCGTGGTCGAGCTCGACGGCGGGCATGAAGCGGGTCCGGATCTTGGCCGGCAGCGGCAATTGGGGCAGCGCCGCCGGGGCGATCCCCCACGGCAGCGAAACCGCCAGCGGAAAGACCTTGAGCCGCAGCACCCGGTCGAGTTTGAGCGCCTTGGACAGCCGGTCGCCGCGGATCAGCACCGGCATCGCATCGGCGCCGCCGACGGTCGCGATCGGCACGATGGGCACCCCGGCGCGAATCGCCATTTTCACGAAGCCCTTTCGGCCCGCCAGGTTGGCGCAATCCCGTTCACGCCACGGGCGCAGCGAGTCCACTTCCCCGCCGGGCCACAGCGCGACGTCGCGACCCTCCGCCAACGCCGTGGCGATCGCGTCCGGCGCGGCCGGCAGCACGCCCATGCACCGGAAGTACCGCCCGAAGAGCGGGATGGCCATCAACGCGTCGTGCGCCGTGCCGTGCAGGGGGCGGTCCTGACCGAAGCGCCGCCACCATTGCAGGCCGACGGTCCAGGCGTCCCAGACGAACGGGGCACCCGAGTGGATGCCCACCAGCAGGGCCGGCGGCTCGGGAATGTTCTCCCAGCCGTCGATCTCCATGCGGAACCAGTAGTCCACCAGCACATTCCAGAAAAACTTCTGGCGCTGCAGCGTGGCTTCGTCCTGGCCGCTGAGGTCCCATTGCCCGGCACGCTTGGCCAGCCAGCCGCTGATACCGCCGTCCTGCTGGCTGCGCCGCTCGTCCATGGTCACCCGCGCTCGCCTGGCATGCAGCTTCGCTTGCGCACGTACTTCCGCTGGTCTGTGATCGGGGTTACTCATGGGTTTCGGATACCCGATTCCGTCGCGCGGGATTCCCGCATACGCAAATCTCCCCGCGCTATCGGGGTAGCGCGGGGAGATGTTTGCAACCGGATCAGCTGTGCGGCGCCGGGGCGGGCGGTTGGCCCGGAGCCGGACTCGCGTTCGGCGGAACACCGGGGGCCGCGCCGCCAGGCACGTTCGACGTCCACATCAGGATGTCCTGCAATCCGTCGTTGTAGACGACGCCGTTCGGGGGCGCGCCGGTCACGTCGAAGTACAGCGTGCCGGTCGACTCTTGGCCCTGCGGGATGGGCGCCGGGTTCAAGGCGCCTGGCGCTCCAGCCTTATCGATCAGCTTGTAAGTCTGACCGTTGGGCCCGCGGGCGCTGAAGTCCTTGACCATCGGGGTAACGATCCCCGCGTCCGACCTGGCCGTGATGTCGGCCTGGTACAGCGTTCCCTTGGGGGTGTAGCCGGGAATCGAAACGTTGCTCGGCTGCAGGTTGCTCACCGTGTAGTTGGTGATCATGGGCCCGTCGACGAGCTGTTCGCTGGTCCCGAACCCCTGGATGTTGGGCGCAGCGGAAGCGGTTCCCGCCGCCAATAGGGCTGCCGCCGCAATACCGCCGGCAGCAATGCCACTCTTTAGGGCCGTTGTCGTGACCTTCATGGTTTTCCTTTCGTGTCGAACACCCACGCAGGGCGATACCCACTGGGCCTCGCATAACCTTTTACTTCCGGCGCTAAACACAAATGAATCGCGCCCAAGCGCTTTTCGCGCCACAGAATTCACACGGGCACCATTGGTTGCCGATTGCCCGGTGATTATTTGCGCCGCCAGGGGGTAGCCGCAGCTTACGAACTCACCTGCCTACCCGAGGGGACCGCCGATGGAACGCGGGAACGCCAAGCACAGTCCACGCGAAGACGACGAACTGAAGCACGAGCTCAGCGGGACGGTGCAGGGCAATCGGTCCAGCCGGGCGGAGGAATGGCGCGATCCCGAGCCCCCGGCCGACGACGATCCGGACATTCCCACGGCCGGGCCCACAACCCGCCAACCGTAATACTCACCCGAATCACGAAAGGGGAAGTGGCCATGAGCTTTCCGGCCCAGCAGCAAACCGCTCCCGGCATTCAGGCACAAATGAAGCCCATTCCGGACTGTGGCGAAAACAGCTACCGGGGCTCGGGAAAGCTCACCGGAAAAAAGGCGATCATCACCGGCGGCGATAGCGGCATCGGTCGCGCGGTCGCCATCGCGTTCGCGCGCGAAGGCGCCGACGTGCTGATCTCCTACCTCAACGAGGACGACGACGCCCGCGACGTGGCCCGCTACGTCGAAGACGCGGGCCGCGAGTGCGTGCTGGTCTCCGGCGACCTGTCCGACCCGTCCCACTGCCGCGCCGTAGTAGACCGGGCGGTGAACGAATTCGGCGGCGTCGACATCCTCGTCAACAACGCCGCCTACCAGATGATGCACAAGGACCTCGAGGAGATCAGCGACGAGGAATGGGACTACACCTTCCGGCTCAACGTCGGCGCGTACTTCTACCTCGTCAAGGCGGCGCTGCCGCACATGCGCCCCGGCTCCTCGATCATCGGGAGTTCCTCGGTCAACTCGGATACACCCAACCCCACCCTGGCGCCCTACGCCGCCACCAAGGCGGCCATTGCCAACTTTTCGGCCAGCCTGGCACAGCTGTTGGGCGACAAGGGAATCCGTGTCAACAGCGTGGCCCCCGGTCCGATCTGGACGCCGCTGATCCCGTCGACGATGCCCCCGGACAGCGTGGAATCCTTCGGGGAGAACGTGCCGTTGGGGCGCGCCGGCCAGCCGGCCGAGCTGGCGCCCATCTACGTGCTGCTGGCCTCCGACGACGCGAGTTACATCTCCGGGGCACGGGTGGCGGTGACGGGCGGCCGGCCGATTCTGTAGCGCCAAAGGCGTTCAGGAGTACCGGTTTTCGCCCAATTCCTCAACGATCGGGCTATCGGCGCCGGGCTTCCCGGCGCCATCGCTGTCCCCTTCGTCGGCGATGGTCACCGAAGACGCGACCTGGGCCACGTTGTTGTAGGTTTCCGGCGGGATCCCGCGCAGGACGCGGACAGTGTCGTCGTCGCAGCCGTTGCGGTCTGCGGCGTCGAGCAAGTCTTGCTTGTTGGCCGGAAAGTCCACGTCGTTGAGGCACTTTCGGAGTTGACTGCGGGTAGTAGACGCGACCATGGCTCTCGGGATGCCCAGCGAATGTCGGCCTAAACGCGCCGAATTCAGCGGCCGCGCACCCGCCGGTTCTCTTTCTTGATCGCGTCGACGAGCTCCGACTTGCTCATCGTCGAGCGGCCGCGCACGTCGAGCCGGCGCGCGACGTCGAGCAGGTGCTTCTTGCTGGCGTTGGCGTCGACGCCCTCGGCCGAGCGGCCGGTGTTACGCGGGCCGCCGCCCTCGGCCAGCTCGTCCGACGGGCCCTTCTCGTCTTTGGGCTCCCAGTGGTCGCCGACCTTCTCGAAGCTGTGCTTGAGCGCCGAGTACGCCACCCTGTGGGCGCGCTCCTCGTCGCCGTATTCGTCGGCCGCCGAGTCGTGAGTTTTGGCGAACGTGCGTTGCGCTTTGGCGTTGGAACGGCGCAGGGTGCTGGGCAGTTCGCTCTTCTTCGGCGCGCCGCCCTTCGTGGTCTTGGGCATCGAACCTCCTCGTGTCAGCCCTCGGTCATCTGCTGTGCCTTGGCGTAGGCGAGCTGCAGGAAGTCCGCGCCCGCCAGGGCGGTGAACGTTCCCGCGATCAGGCGGGTCAACCTGGGCGCAAAGATCAGCCCGATGACGAACGCGGTGGCCACCCACATGTCGAGGCAGAAGGGGCAGGTCAACAGCTCGCCGAGGCTGTGGCGCAGCGCGCTGCCGTGCCGGGTTTCCTCCATCACCTCGGCCGGGCCGCCCGTACCCGCGTAGCGCGCGAAGGGCGCCCGCAACGGGCTGGTCACCGCGTCCTTGGAGATCGTGCGCGACAACTTGTGGGTGCCGATTGTGACGGTGACGAGGTCCTGCAGGCTCCAGCGCTGCGGCAGCCTGCGTCCGGTGGCCGCGGCCAAAACGCCCGTGAGCGCGACCAGCAGGCCGTAAATGCCCAGGACGACCGAGTAGCCCTCCAGCGGTCGCGGGTTGTCCCCGCGGTACGCGTCGGCCTCACGTCGCGCGCGTTCGGCCATGCGTTCGGTAACTTCGGTTGCTTCACCCATGGGCGTGGGTTACCCCTTTGCGGCCGGGAAAATCACGACGGGGCCGCACCGGCCGACGTGCGCGGCGGCGTGCCCGGGATATGTCAAGATCGCTGACATGGGTGGTCAGGTTGAAGACGCTCCGCTTGGTTACCTGCTGTACCGGGTGGGAGCCGTGTTGCGGCCGGAGGTTTCCGCGGTGCTCGGTCCGCTGGGCCTGACGCTGCCCGAATTCGTTTGCATGCGCATCCTTTCGCTGAATCCGGGCATGTCCAGCGCGGAATTGTCCCGGCATACCAACGTCACACCGCAGGCGATGAACACGGTGCTGCGCGGGCTGCAGGACGTTGGCGCGGTGGAACGGCCGGCGTCGGTCTCCTCCGGCCGGGCGTTACCGGCCACCCTGACGGCTCAGGGACGCGCGCTGCTGAAGCGCGCGGAAGCCGCGGTCCGGACCGCCGACGCCCGGGTGCTGAGCAAGCTGACCGAGGCGCAGCGGCGCGAGTTCAAGCGCACGCTCGAAAAGCTCGGATCCGACTGACGCGCTAGCTCAAGCTTGGATGCGGGCCCACGGCCGGGCCTCTTCGAGCTCGTAGGCCAGCTCCAGCAGCAACGATTCCTGGCCGAGGTCGGCCGAGAGCATCATGCCCACCGGCATGCCGTCGGCGGATTGCGCCAGCGGCAGCGAGATCGCCGGCTCGCCGGTGACGTTCTGCAGCGGGGTGAACGAGACCCAGTCGATCAGCCGCTCGATGACCTGGTGGTAGTCGGTGGGTGCCAGATGCCCGATGCGGGGCGTCTCGTCGGCGAGGGTGGGCGTGAGCACCGCGTCGTGGGTGGCGAAGAACCGCGCCGTACGCCGCCGGGCCCGGCGTAGGCGCACGATCGCCAGCGGCAGCCGGTGCAGGTTGCGGATGCAGTGCCGCTCCAGCCCCAGCGTCAGGCTGTCGAGCCGCGTGCGGTCGAACGTCTTGCCGAACATCCGTGGGCCGCCGCGGACCTGCGCCAGCGCCAGGAAACCCCAATACAGCACGAAGTCGTCGACGAAGCTGGCCGCCACCGGCGGCTCGTCGATGTGTTCGACGCGGTGGCCCAGCTCCTCGAGCAGCGCGGCCGACTTGAGCGTCAGCTCCCGCACCTGCGGGCTGCTCTCGCGTTGCACCGATCGGGTCAGCACCGCGATGCGCAGCCGCTGCCGTCCGGGTCCGGTCACGTCGCCGACCGGCGCCAGCTTGTGGTTGCGCCAGGCGCGCTCGGCCTCGCGGAAAAACGCCGCCGTGTCGCGGACCGACCGCGTCACCACGCCGTTGGCGACGACGCCCACGGGCATCCGGCGCAGGTGCGGGTCCAGCGGCAACCGGCCGCGCGACGGCTTCAGCCCGACCAGCCCGTTGCAGGCCGCCGGGATGCGGATCGAGCCGCCACCGTCGTTGGCGTGCGCGATCGGCACCACGCCCGCGGCGACGAACGCGCCGGATCCCGACGACGACGCCCCGGCGCTGTAGTCGGTGTCCCACGGGTTGCGGACCGGGCCGAGCCGCGGGTGTTCGGCGGACGCGCTGAAGCCGAACTCCGACAACTGCGTCTTGCCGACGGGCGCGAGCCCGGTGTCGAGGAACACCTTGGTGAACTCGCCGTCGGAGGTGGCGTTCCACGGCCGCCACGCGTCGGTGCCGTGCATCGTCGGCTGGCCCGCGATGTCGATGTTGTCCTTGATGAACGTCGGGACGCCACTAAAGAAGCCGTCCGGCGGGTCGGCCGACGCCGCGGCGCGCGCCTGCTCGAACGCCGCGTACGCCAGGCCGTTGAGCGCCGGGTCGACGGCCTCGGTGCGGGCGATGGCGGCCTCGATGACCTCGGCTCTGCCGACCGAGCCGGCCCTTAGGGCGTCGGCCAGGCCGACCGCGTCGAGGTCACCGAGGGCATCGTCGCCGAAAGCGTGCACGCGTCGCATGACACGACGCTAGCCGCTCGCGCTTTGCGGTTAAGCCTGGCCCACCTCGAAGCGAACGAACCGCGTCACCGTCACGCCGGCCTCGTCGAGCAGGGCCTTGACGGTCTTCTTGTTGTCCGACACCGACGGCTGCTCGAGCAGCACCGCGTCCTTGAAGAAGCCGTTGAGCCGGCCCTCGACGATCTTGGGCAGCGCCTGCTCCGGCTTGCCCTCGGCCTTGGCGGTCTCCTCGGCGATGCGGCGCTCGCTGGCCACGACCTCCTCGGGCACGTCGTCGCGGGACAGGTAGCGCGCCTTGAGCGCGGCGATCTGCAGCGCGACGGCGTGCGCCGCCTCCTGACCGTCGGCGCCGCTGTACTCGACCAGCACGCCGACCGCCGGCGGCAGGTCCGCCGCGCGCTTGTGCAGGTAGGTCTCGACGGTGCCGTCGAAGAACGCCACCCGCCGCAGCTCGAGCTTCTCGCCGATCTTGGCCGACAGGTCGGCGATGGCCTGCTCGACGGTCGTGGCCCCGGTGCTGGCCGCCTTCAGGGCGTCGACGTCGGTGGCCTTGGACTCGGCCGCGGCCGCGACGATCTCGTCCGCGAGCTTCTGGAACTCCGCGTTCTTGGCGACGAAGTCGGTCTCGGAGTTGAGCTCGATGAGCGCCCCGCCCTTGGCCGCGACCAGGCCTTCGGCCGTGGCCCGCTCGGCGCGCTTGCCGACGTCCTTGGCGCCCTTGATCCGCAGCGCCTCGACGGCCTTGTCGAAGTCGCCGTCGGTCTCGGCCAGCGCGTTCTTGCAGTCCAACATGCCGGCGCCGGTGAGCTCGCGAAGCCGCTTGACGTCGGCGGCGGTGAAGTTCGCCATATCAACCTTCCTATGAGGTTTCAGGGGTTGTTTCGGGTGCGCCTCCAGCGGCGTCGGTGGTGGCTGTGGTGGTGGCCGTCGTGGTCGCCGAGGCCAGCAGCTCCTGCTCCCACTCCGCCAGCGGCTCGGCGGACTCCGCCTCGGGCTTGCCGTCGCCGCGGCCCAGCCCGGCGCGGGCCTGCAGGCCCTCGGCGACCGCGGAGGCGATCACCTTGGTCAGCAACGCGGCCGAGCGGATCGCGTCGTCGTTGCCCGGGATCGGGTAGTCGACCTCGTCCGGGTCGCAGTTGGTGTCCAGGATCGCGATGACCGGGATGCCCAGCTTGCGGGCCTCGCCGACGGCGATGTGCTCCTTGTTGGTGTCGACGACCCAGATCGCCGACGGCACCTTGTTCATGTCGCGGATGCCGCCGAGGCTGCGCTCCAGCTTGTTCTTCTCCCGGGTCAGGCCCAGAATCTCCTTCTTCGTGCGGCCCTCGAAGCCGCCGGTCTGCTCCATCGCCTCGAGCTCCTTGAGGCGCTGCAGCCGCTTGTGCACCGTGGAGAAGTTGGTGAGCATGCCGCCCAGCCAGCGCTGGTTGACGTAGGGCATGCCGACGCGGGTCGCCTCGGCCGCGACCGATTCCTGCGCCTGCTTCTTGGTGCCGACGAACAGCACCGACCCACCATGGGCGACGGTCTCCTTGACGAACTCGTACGCCTTGTCGATGAAGGTCAGCGTCTGCTGCAGGTCAATGATGTAGATGCCGTTGCGGTCGGTGAAGATGAACCGCTTCATCTTGGGATTCCAGCGACGGGTCTGATGCCCGAAGTGGGTGCCGCTGTCAAGCAGCTGCTTCATGGTTACGACAGCCATTGCCGCCATTCCTTTGTTGTCGGTTGTCGCCCGGCATCGGGTGAGGCCGGGCCCTGGCGCCTGCTGAGATGTCGAACCCTTACTCGGGACCGCTCGACATCCGGTTGTTGCGCAGACACGCGAAGTCAGCCCGTTTACACGGACCGCGGAAAGGAGTTTACACGGTTCAGCCAGGTGCTTTTGTCCACAGCGCTGGCTGGCCGGATCGGCGGCGCGGCGCTGAACTGATGCGGTGCGGTGGATGGCGCTGGTGCTGATGCTCGGGCTGGTCAGCGCGGTGCCCGCGGTCGCCGACGACATGCGGCTGGACTGGCCGCTGCGGCCGCCCCCGGCGGTGGCCCGCGGATTCGACGCGCCGTCGCCCGACTGGAATCCCGGCCACCGCGGCGTCGACCTGCCCGGCTCGCCCGGCCAGCCGGTGTACGCCGCCGGCGCGGCGACCGTGGTATTCGCCGGGATACTGGCCGGCCGGCCGGTGGTGTCGCTGGCCCATCCCGGCGGGCTGCGCACCAGCTACGAGCCGGTCAAGGCGGCCGTGCGGGTGGGCCAGGCGGTGACGGCCGAGACCGTGATCGGCTCGCTGGTGGCCGGGCACGCCGGCTGCCCGGCCGCGGCGTGCCTGCACTGGGGCGCGATGTGGGGTGCGGCGTCGCGCGCCGAGTATGTCGACCCGCTCGGGCTGCTGAAGTCCACACCGGTGCGGTTGAAGCCGCTCGACGGGGCGGCGGCGCATCATCCGTAACAGGCGCCACGGGAGTCTCCGCGCGAAGGCGGCACCCGACGTGCCCGCCTCATAGCGACAATTCCGCCTGCGCGCGCCGACGTTCCGGTTGTCGCTATGAGGCG
>NZ_LZKE01000069.1:0-10042 GCF_001672675.1 Mycobacterium sp. E2327 | reverse complement strand
TCGCCGACGGAAAACCAGCCCCAGCCGCGGCCGAAGCGTTCGTTGATCAGCCGGGCGTGACCGACGCCGGTCACCGCCCCGAGCCGGACCACCATCTCCTGGTTGACGATGAGCACCGGGATGAGCAGCAGCAGGACCCACAACAGGGAGTAGCCGTAGTTTTGGCCGGCCTGGGTGTAGGTCGCCACCCCACCGGCGTCGTTGTCGCCGACCATCACGATGATCCCGGGGCCGACGATCGCCAGCAGCGTCAAAAGCCGCGTCTTCCAGGTGCGGGCAAGCTCGGTCTCCCCGACGCTGATGCGCCCGAACGCGCCCTCGATATCACCCAGATGCGCGCTGTCCAGCACCGCGCTGCGGTGGATCTTAGCTGGGGCCAAGGGGTCGGCGGTCTTGTCCGCGTTCGACGTCACGGCGTCTCACCTCCTGGAACTTGCCCGTTGGTTTCGCCGGGTTGCGTCATATCGCCGGTCGGGCGGGGGGCGGGCTCGCGTCGGCGCCAGTCCTCGGGGATGGTCGCTTCCAGAATGTCGTCGACGGTGACCACCCCGAGCACGCGGTCCTGCTCGTCGACGACGGGAATGGAGTAGAGGTTGAAGTCGGCCATCAGCAGCGCGATGTCGGT
Organism: Mycobacterium sp. E2327; assembly: GCF_001672675.1. Lineage (NCBI taxonomy): Bacteria > Bacillati > Actinomycetota > Actinomycetes > Mycobacteriales > Mycobacteriaceae > Mycobacterium > Mycobacterium sp. E2327. Next base: position 9,417 of record NZ_LZKE01000069.1, on the reverse strand, counting down.
CAGATCCGCGTCGGCGCTGACCCGCACCGGGTCGGAATCCATCAGTGCCCCAACGCTTTCACTGGGTTCGGCCTGCAGCAGGGTAATCACCGAAACCACACCGGCCAACCGCTCGCCGTCGTCGAGAACATGGACCTTGACGAGCGCCTCCGGTTGCATGGTGCGGGCAGCGGCGATTAGCGCCAGCGCCGTGCCCGCGGTCGCGGTGGCCGCGCAAGAGACGAAGTCGACGTTCATCAACCCACCGGCGCTTTCGGGGTTGAACCCCATCAGTGTGATCACCTTGGTGCGCTGCGGGCCGGGCATCAGCTCCAGCACGCGCCGACGCCTCTTTTGGCGCAGGTCCGCGATCGCGTCGGCGGCATCATCGGCGCGCATCCGGCCCAACAGCGCTGCGACCTCCTCGTCGGGCATGTCGTCGAGCAGCCGGCTGGCCTTATCGGGATCCAACTCCTCGAACACATCAGCTTCCAACTCCGGATCACTGCGCACCCGATCGAGGATCTCGCCACCCTCTGCCTTATTCGCTTCCTCGAGCAGGTCCGCGATCTCGGCGGCCTTGAACCCGCCGACGCGGCCCCAATGCCGGCGTACCACATCGGAGCGGACGTGACCGATCAGCGGTTCGAACGCCTTCCAATCCCGCGGCGCCTGCCCGCCCGATCCCTTGATCAGCCCGAAAAGCCTTGGCGGGCGTCGCGTGTCCAATCGCGTGAGTACCCATCCGGTGCCGGTGTCCTCGAGCCTGACGTCGTATGCGCGCACCAATTCCACGGCGGCCACATCGATCAGCCGGTGCCCCAGCACGTCGGCGCGCAACAGCACCTCACCGTCGCGTCGCTCGAACCCGCGGAGGTCAACCTTGTTCTTGGCCAACACAACTTGCTCTGCCGTGAATTCGTGTATGGCCTGGCTGCCGATGAACACCGACCGCCCACCGACCTCCGCCACGATCCCGGTCACCAACGGATACTGGTGGGCGCCCCGCAGCCGCACGATCACGTCCTCGACGCGGCCGACTACCTCACCGGAGCGGGCGCGCACCGGTCCGCGCAGCAACTGAGAGAGGTGGATCACCGGTAGCCCGTCGCGGGGCTTCGCCGTCTCTGATGTGCTCACTTGGCCCTCCTCGATCACTTTCTTTGATGTCCTGCGGTTCTCGGCGGCTAACCCGCCGCTGGCGGCCGCCCCAGGATGCGGGGGCGGAACCCGTATACGGGAGAACCGAATTCGTCGTCGGCCGCGTCCACGGCCCCGCCCAGCGGCATGCCGGGCACGCCCATCGGCCCCACGTCCTCCATCACCATCGGGGTGGCGCCCAGGCTCTGATACGCGCCCGCCCCCATCTGGGTCGTTGTCAGTGCGGTCGGGTTGATCGTCGCCCCGCTCGCGGCCCAGGCGGGTGGTACGGACAGGGACCCAACCAGGTTCGCCTCTCCCATCCCGGCCGCGGCCGCGCTGTGCACGCCGGCCGTCTCAGCCGCGGCTGCGCCGCCAGCCGCGTCCGCCGCACCGGTCGCCGCGTTGTCACCGCCGGTGTTCATGAAGGCGTACGCCGATGCGTTGTCGACGAATGTCGTGGGGTTGAGAATCCCATTGGTGGTGAATGCGTTGCTGATGCCCGAGGTCGAGGCGTCGGACAGGAAGCTGCCCAGCAGCGCATTGTTGGACCCGTCCAGGTCGTTCAGGAGCCCGGCAAGCCCTGTGGTGGCTTGATTAGAGCCGGGCGCGGTGATCCCGCCGAGCACCGGTATGTTCGCCAGCGCCGCCGCCACATCGGGGGTGGTCGACGCGTTGGCGGCTTGGCCAACCGCGTTAGCTTGGGAGGCCACTCCGCCGGCGTTGGTGGTGGATTGCGGTGAGCTGAACGAAGTCAATTGCGTCGCCGCGGTAGAGGCGGTGGCATAGCCGTTCATCGCGGCGGCATCTTGAGCCCACATTTCCGCGTATTGGACCTCCGTGGCCGCGATCGCCGCGGTGTTTTGACCGAAGAGGTTGGTGGCCACCAGATTCGACAGGTGCGCGCGGTTCGCCGTGATGACCGTGGGCGGCACGGTCATGGCGAACGCGGACTCGTAGGCGGCTGCGGCCGCGTTGGCTTGGATGCCTGCCTGCTCGGCCTGGGTAGCGGTGGCGCTCAGCCAGTCGAGGTACGGTCCGATCGCGGCCGTCATCAGCGTGGACGACGGGCCAAACCAACTCTCGCCGGTCAACCTCGAAACAACCGAGCCGTAATTAACAGCTGCAGAACGCATTTCAGCGGCCACCGTGTGCCAGGCCGAGGCAGCGGCCAGCATGGACGCTGATCCGGGACCCGAATACATTCTGGCCGAGTTGATCTCCGGCGGTAATGACGCGAAATCGATCATGACGCTCTCCTTCGAAATCCTGTTATCCCGCGGCAGGCGGACGTGGCATCACAACGGGCTTGAACCCGTACTTGGGAATCGCTCTGCGTAGCCGCCTGGCCGCGCCCGCCATCGGCGCCGCATACGCTCCGGGCCCACCCGCGCCGCCCGAACCGATATCGCTGAGTCCGGTGGCAGGCAACGCGGCTTCGGCAGGGGTGATCGTGGCTGCACCGGTCCAGCTGGGCGGCACGGAGACCGCGCCGACCAAATGCGCCTGGCCCATGGCGCCCGAGCCGGCGGCGCTGATGCCGGTCAGTCCCGCAGAGTCCGCCGCACTCGCGGCCGAAGCCGCGCCCGCGCCGATGTCCGCCGGCGCCGCGGTCGCCTTAGGGAATACGGAGCTGAAGCCGGCAATGTTGGTCAGGATGCTCTGTGGATTGAACGGGCCCCCGGCCATCGCTCCGTTCAGCACCGAAGTGCTCAGGAAATTGGAATTCAAGAAGGACCCGAGGGCCGAGCCGTTGCTGCCGTTCAGGACAGTGGCCAGTCCGTGGAACGGCGACGACGCATCGGAACCGGTAGCCAGCACGCCTTCCAATGCCCCCAATATCCCGCCGGGGTTGCTGGAGGCTGCCGAGGACACTATCGACTGCGCATTGCCGGCCGGTGTTTCGGCGGCTTGGGCAACGGCGTTGGCCTGGTTGGCAATTCCGTCGGAGTGAGTGGGGGACTGCGGCGCGGTAAATGGCGTCAGTTGGGCTGCGACGCCCGCTGCGCCGGCGTAACCGTTCATCGCGGCGGCATCCTGCGCCCACATTTCCGCGTACTGGGCCTCAGTGGCCGCAATCGCCGGCGTGTTTTGGCCGAAAACATTCGTCGCCACGAGTGCGGCGAGCTGGGCGCGGTTGGCCGCGACGACCGCCGGGGGAACCGTCATGGCGAATGCTGACTCGTAGGCGGTGACGGCGGCTTGGGCTTGGCTGCCCGCTTGCTCGGCCTGGGTGGCGGTGGTGCTGAGCCACTCCAGGTACGGTACGGCCGATGCAAACATCGACATCGATGACGGGCCGAACCAATCCGAGCAGGTGAGCTCCGACATCACGGAGTCGTAAGATGACGCAGCGGAACGCATTTCAGCGGCCATCGAGTTCCAGGCCGAGGCCGCGGCCAGCATGGGCCCTGACCCAGGGCCCGAATACATTCTGGCCGAATTGATTTCGGGCGGCAATGCGGCGAAGTCGATCACGATCCCCCCTAGGTATTCAACGTGCGGCGGCCGCGTTGGCCGCCTCGGTTGCGGCGTACGAGTCGGCGCTGGTCTGCATGGTGGCGACGAACATCTGGTGCATCACGGCGGCCTGGGCGCTCAGGGTTTGAAACGCCTGCGCGTGCGTGGCGAACTTTGCCGCCGTAATAACCGACACCTCGTCGGCAGCCGAGGGCACGACCCCGGTCATCGGCGCTGCTGTTGCAGCATTTTGAGCTTCCAGCGTCGAGCCGATCTGTTGCAAGCGAGTGGCGGCGGCGGCCAGCGATTCCGGCCGAGCAGTGACAAAAGCCATCGGAGTTCTCCTAGCGAATAGTCGGTAAGGCGCTGACGCGGTTCAAAGGACCCCTCGCGGATCCAAGTCGGCCCAGGTGGCGGGACGTGGTAGCTCGTTGCTTATGGGCGTGGAACTGCAAGCGGCATAGGGCATCTCCTCACGCCAAAGGCCAGGCACTGGCCAGTTGGCAACCCCGGAGGATTGATTTCCGCGCACGCCGAAGACAAACCCGCCGAGCGGTGACGCGCGGACAAAACTTGTGGGATCAGCCGATTACAGCTGCGAAAACGAGCCGGGACCGGATCGCAACGAAATGGTCGTCGACCTCGGATAAGGACTATCGTCGGGACTCATTCCGCTCTCACCTCCTCGCGGCCAGGGCATACGGGGATGCCAAACCTTGCACAGCGGGGAGAAATGCCCAGGCCAGAACACCTGAGCACGGCACCCCTCTCGTCAGAGCTTCGGCACCACACGGCGTATCCGGCCCGATAGGAGCCGGAAGCCACTTGGGCTCAACCCTTAATCCGGGAGGAGCTGTCCTGACCCTGGGCGTCTTTCGACGTTCGAGGTCAGTGGCCTGTATCCGTGCAGACGCCTCACCTAGCGAGGTGCTTGCATTGGCCATGGTGGCACTCGCGAACCGGCGAGTCAACTTTTCAGGACCACGCGTTCTAAACAGTTCACGTGCTGGACACATACGCACCGGCGCATCCGTGGGCTCCTGCGACCACCCAGTCGCATCGGCAACCCTTGGGCGATTTGCCATTCCGGCGGCGCCAAAAGCCTGCCCGATTCGTTTGCTAATCGATATCCAGCGCCGGATTTTCGATCATCGGCAGCCGCACCCGGAAAACCGTTCGGCCATTGGCGGATTCGGCGGTCACCGAGCCGTGGTGGGCCTTGACGATCGAGCTCACGATGGCCAGGCCCAGCCCGATGCCCGAGCCGTTGGACCGCGCCGCGTCGGCGCGCGCGAACCGCTCGAACAACCGGGGCAGGAGATCCGCGTCGATGCCCGGGCCGTCGTCGGCGACGGTCAGTTCGACGTAGGGCGGTTCCGTGCCGCGGCGCCGGCAGGTGATCCCGGTCGTCACCGTGACGCCCGGCGGCGTGTGCACCCGGGCGTTGCTGAGCAGGTTGCTGACCAATTGGTGGAGCCGGGCGTGGTCGCCGCGAACCCAAACCGGCTCGTCGGGAAGGTCTTTGACCCAGAAGTGGGTCGGCGCCGCGACCGCCGCGTCGTTCACGGCGTTGACCACGAGGTCCGCGAGGTCGACGTCCTGGGTCTGCAGGTCCTGGCCCTCGCCCAGGCGCGAGAGCAGCAGCATCTCGTCGACGAGCACCGCCATGCGCCGCGCCTCCGACTCGATGCGGGCCAGCGCGTATTCGGTGGTCGCCGGCAGCGCCGAGCTGTCTTGGCGGGTCAGCTCGGCATACCCCTGAATCGCCGCCAGCGGGGTGCGCAACTCGTGGCTGGCGTCGGTGATGAATTGGCGCATCCGCAAGTCGGAGTCGGCGCGATGCGCCAACGCGCTGTCCACGTTGTCCAGCAACCGGTTCAGCGTGTGCCCGACGACGCCGACCTCGTTGTCGGGGTCGGTGTCATTGGGCTGCACCCGGACGCTGATTCGGTGGTCGTCGGTCAGCGGCATGGCGGCGACTTCGGCGGCGGTGGCGGCGAGCCGGCGCAGCGGGCGAAGGGTGATCCCGACCACCCAGATGGTCAGCCCCGCCGTGATCGCAAGGGCGGCCGCGATAAGTGCCGTGGTGGTGATGTTCTTGCGGGCGATGATCTGGTTGGCCCGCGCTTGCGATACGCCGACGACCAACAGGTCGGATCCGTAGGCCCGGCTGTCGACGCGATAAGAGCCGAGGCTGCCCAGCTTCTCGGTCCGCGGCGGGGCGTCTTCGGGCCAGGGCTGGGACTCGATGGCGTGCACCGCGTCGGCCGGTGCGGGTCGCGCCTCGGCTTCGGAAAAGACCGCCGAGCCGATCACGACGCCGTCGTGCAGCACGGCTATGACGTTGCCTGGCGTTTGATCGGTGAACTCCAGCATCGCCTGCCCGATGGATTCGGTGCCCCCGCGCGTCGGACCGTGGTCGCCGTTTCGGTATCTCGTGTACGAATTGCTCAGCGCGTCAAGGGATTGGGCAACGTCGGCATCGCTCATCGCCGTCACATAGCCGCGCAGGCTCAGCACCGAGACGATGCCGACCGTTACGAGCACCACGCTGACCACGGCCAGCACGCCCAATAGCAACTGGCGGCGCAGCGAATGGGGCAGCCACCGCGAAAGGTCCCTGGATCTGGTATTCGGCTCGCCGGTCATTCGGGCGGTCGCAGCATGTACCCAACGCCGCGGACGGTATGGATCATGGGCTCCCGGCCGGAGTCGATCTTCTTCCTGAGGTACGAGATGTACAGATCCACGATGCTGGTTCGGCCGGCGAAGTCGTAATTCCAGACGCGGTCGAGGATTTCGGTGCGGCTCAGCGCGCGCCGGGGATTGCGCATGAGGAACCGCAGCAATTCGAACTCGGTTGACGAGAGCGATATCGGGGTGCCGCCGCGGGTGACCTCCCGGCTGGCGGTGTCGACATGTAGGTCGCCGATTTTCAGGGTCTCGGCCGCCGGCGGGGTCTGCTGGGTAGAGCGGCGCAGCAGGCCGCGCAGTCGCGCGACAAGCTCCTCGAGGCTGAACGGCTTGGTCATGTAGTCGTCCGCGCCCGCGGTCAGGCCGGTGACGCGGTCCATGACCGAATCGCGGGCGGTGAGGAACAGCGTGGGGGTGTAGGCGTCGGATTCGCGGATCCGCTGCAGAATCCGCAGGCCGTCCACGTCGGGAAGCATGATGTCGAGCACCAGCACGTCGGGAATGACGTTTTCGAACTTCGCGATGGCCTCGCGGCCGTTGTGGGCGATGTCGACCACCCAGCCCTCGTAATGCAGCGCCATCTTCACCAAGTTGGTCAGCGCGGGCTCGTCGTCAACCAGCAAGACACGGATCGGTGAGCCATCGGCACGGTAAATCCTGGGCAGCTGACCAAGGATGGCTTGGCGTGGGCGCTCGCTGCGTGCGTATCCCGACGTTGCGGTCATATGCTCACATCCTCCCAACTACACACCGGATTGTCACGGAATTCATAGAGTTCTCAAATAATTCGGGCCTCGCTGACTCACATTTGAGTGGACATATATGTGTTTCATATGTGTTGAATCGCCCGACTTGAGAGGAGCCGACTTCCCAAAAACACTGGAATTCGTGGCCATTGATTCACTCGGGCAGCGCATCGCACGGTCAGACTCTTCAAACCGTCGGCTCAATAAGGGCTTTCGCCCCTGGAGGTCCTCGAATTCGTTAACAAAATATTACGCAATGTTACGAATTCCCGGGGCGTGCAACCTCTTTGGTAACAAAGGGTCGGAACGGGCTGGCGCGGACCCTGCGGGGGTCAGTGGCCGGTCGTCAGCACGCCAATTCGGCGGCCACTGTGGTGATGATCAATGTCATTAAAGCCAGCGAACAACGCCGCTGTGGTGCGTTCCAATATTCGTGGGCACGGCATTTCGGTGATCACGGCATTTGTGTTGGCGGCCGCAGTCGGGCTGTTGCCAGCGGCGAATCATCAAGCGCGAGCAATTCACGAGTGTATTTGGCATGCCCGTGTTTTCGTGTGCCGCTGGCGCACCGTGGACACACCACCGGATCCCAAGCCGATTACGCCGAGAACGACGGACTCCCTTTCCGTCCACAGGGCGGCGCAACCGGCGCTTTATCAGATTTCGGTGACAGCTGTGGGGGCCGTCCGCGCGGCCGCGATGTGACCGGCTCCGCTGAAACAACCAACAGATAGGACAGACGATGGACTTTGGCGCGTTGCCGCCGGAAATCAACTCCGGCCGGATGTATCTGGGGCCGGGGCCCGGAACCCTGTTGACCGCCTCGGCGGGCTGGGAATCGCTGGCCGCCGAGCTGACCGACGCCGCCAGCGGGTATCAGTCGGTGATCGCCAGCCTCACCGACGAGTCCTGGCTGGGACCGACGTCGCTGTCGATGGCCGCCGCGGTGACGCCCTACATATCGTGGATGACGGCCACCGCCGCGCAGTGCGAGCAGTCGGCCACCCAGGCCACGGCCGCGGCGGCGGCCTTCGAGACCGCATACGCCATGACGGTGCCGCCACCGCTGATCGCGGCCAACCGCGCCGAACTGATGGCGTTGATCGCGACCAACATTTTCGGGCAGAACACGCCGGCGATCATGGCCACGGAAGCCGAGTACAGCGAGATGTGGGCGCAGGACGCCACCGCGATGTACGGCTACGCCGCCAATTCGTCTGCGGCGTCGGCATTTTCGACGTTCACCTCGCCGCCCCAGACGACCAACCCGGGCGGCGTCGCCGCGCAGGCGGGTGCCCAGGTCGGCAGTAACGCCCAGACGAGTACGGCGCAGTTGATGTCCTCGGTGCCCCAGACGCTGCAGACGCTGGCGACCCCGGGTGCGGCGTCGGGTACCGCTTTGTCGCCGGCGGCGGGCACCGCGGCGTCGCTGGGATCCACGGCGGCCACCTCCCCGCTCAGCGCGCTGTCGAGTCTGACGGGAGCGACCGGCAAAACCGCCACCAAGGGCGCCAGCACCGGCGCGAGTGCCTTGTCCGGATTGACCTCGAGCCTCACGTCGGCGTTGGGCGGGAACGGACCCGCCCTGCTCGATGTGGTCGGCCTCGGTTCCGACCTGGCCGGCCTGGGCGGCGACGGTGCCGGTTTGGGCACCGACGGCGCCGGAATGGGTTTCGACGGGTATGGCCTGAGCCTGGATTTCGTGGGCTTGGGTTCGCTTGAGGGAGCCGACGGGGGAGCGGCCAGCGGCCTGGGAGGCCTTGGGCCCCTTGGGGGTCTGGGCGCGGGCGCGTCGGCGAGTGTGGGTCAGGCGCCCTCGCTCGGGACCTTGTCGGTCCCGCCGACGTGGGCCGACGCGGTGTCGTCGGTCACGCCGCTGCCCGCCCTGGACGCCAACGCCATGCCGGGCGGGTGGGGCGCGGTGCCCGCGTCAGCACCCACCGCGGGCGTTTCCAAGCTGCCGCTGGGCGGCATGGTCGGCCGCGAGTCCGAGGGCGCGGTTCAGCGGATTGGGTTCCGCGCCTCGCTGATTCCGCGTTCTCCGGTCGCCGGCTAGCCCGGCGGACAAAGAACGGGGCCGCACACCGGTCGGTGTGCGGCCCCGCTTTGAAGCGGCGAATCAGGCCCAGCTGGAGCCGACGGCGCTGTCCGTGCTGGACATGTTGCTGCCCGCCGTCTGCACCTTCTGGCCGTGCGCGTTGGCCTGCTCGTAGATCACCTGGAAGTTACGACCCAACTGGGTGATGAACTCCTGGCAGGCCACCGAACCGGCGCCACCCCAGAAGTCACCCGCAGCCAGCACATCGCGAACGATGGCCTGGTGCTCGGCCTCCAACGACGCGGCCTGGGCGCGAATCGTCGCACCATGGGCATCCACATCGCCAAACTGGTAATTGAT
>NZ_LZKE01000068.1:0-56008 GCF_001672675.1 Mycobacterium sp. E2327 | reverse complement strand
GATCCGGAACCAACACCACGCGCGGGCCTCTGTCACGAAGACACGCCGCCACGCGGCATTCTCACCCTGACACTGAGACGCAAAATCGCACAATTTCGTTGTCGAATGGGCGATTTTGCGTCTGCTCGCGGTGAAAACTAGACCGGGATCAGGCCGTGCTTGCGCGCGACGCGGAACCACAGTTGCTTGTCGCGCAGCAGGTGCATCGACTTGCGGAGCAGCAGCCGGGTCTGGTGCGGGTCGATGACCGCGTCGATGAAACCCCGCTCGGCGGCGGTCCACGGGATCGCCATGTTGAGGTTGTAGCCCTCGATGAAGTCCTTCTTGATCTGCTGCGCCTCGGGCGTCGTCGGGTCCGGGAACCGCTTCATCAACAGCTGCGCGGCGCCCTCGGCGCCGATCACCGCGATGCGCGCGGTCGGCCAGGCGAAGTTGAAGTCTGCGGTCAGCTGCCGGGAGCCCATCACGGCGTACGCGCCGCCATAGGACTTGCGGATCGTGATCGTCACCTTCGGCACGTCGGCCTCGACGACTGAGTACAGGAACCGGCCGCCGCGCTTGATGATGCCCCGCTTCTCCTCTTCGGCGCCCGGCAGGAACCCCGGCGTGTCCACGACGAAGACCAGCGGGATGTTGAACGCGTCGCAGAACCGGATGAACCGGGCCGCCTTGTCGGAGGCCTCGTTGTCGATGGAACCGGACAGGTGCATCGGCTGGTTGGCGACCACGCCGACCGGGCGCCCGTCGACCCGGGCGTACCCGGTGATGATGGCCGGCCCGTGCTGCGCGGCGACCTCGAGGAAGTCGCCGTCGTCGAAGATCCGCAGCAGGATCTCGTGCATGTCGTAGGCCATGTTGTCGGAGTCCGGCACGATCGAGTCGAGCTCCAGATCGGTCGGCGTGATCTCCGGCTCCAGGCCGGGGTTGACGATCGGCGGCTTGTCGAAGCAGTTGGACGGCAGGAACGACAGGAACTCGCGCACGTACTGGAACGCCTCGGCCTCGGAGTCGACGACCTGGTGGATGTTGCCGTAGCGGGCCTGCGCGTCGGAGCCGCCGAGCTCGTCGAGGGTGACGTCCTCGCCGGTGACCTCCCGGATCACGTCGGGCCCCGTCACGAAGAAGTAGCCCTGGTCACGCACCGACACCAGCAAGTCGTCCTGGATCGGCGAATACACCGCTCCCCCAGCGCATTTGCCGAAGATGAGGGAGATCTGCGGAACCAGACCGGACAGCGCCTCGTGGCGCCGGCCCAGTTCGGCGTACCACGCCAACGAGGTGACCGCGTCCTGGATGCGGGCGCCGCCGGAGTCCTGGATGCCGATGATCGGGCACCCGACCATGGCGCACCATTCCATCAGGCGGGCCACCTTGCGCCCGAACATTTCGCCGACCGTGCCCTGGAACACCGTCTGGTCATGGGAGAACACCCCCACCGGGCGGCCGTCGATCATGCCGTGGCCGGTGATGCACCCGTCGCCGTAGAGCGCGTTCGGGTCGTTAGGCGTCTTGGCCAGCGCCCCGACCTCGAAGAACGTGCCGGGATCGACCAACGCATGCACCCGCGCGCGGGCGCTCGGGATGCCCTTCTTGTCGCGCTTAGCGGCCGCCTTCTCGCCGCCGGGTTCCTTGGCGAGTTCCAGGCGAGCGTGCAGCTCGGCCAACTTCTCCGCAGTGGTGTGCTGAACGGGCGCTGGAGCTGGCACGGTCTCCGTCACTACTTGCCTACCTAACCTGTTCGGACTTGTCCTGCTGCCTTTCGGCATCGATCTTGTTCAGCGCCTGGGTCATGTGCGCACCGACCTTGGCGATGATCGGCTCGTCGATGGCCTGGATGTGCTCGCCACCGATCGGCACGATCTCGAGGTCGGACACGTACTCGCCCCAACCGCCGTCCGGCTTGCGGGTGGCGTAGCGCGGCTCGAACATGATCGCGTCGTCATGGTAGCGATCGGCCATATAGAGCGTGACGTGCCCGTCGTACGGCTGGATCTGGGCGGTGTCGATGGCCCGGTTGTCCAGGTACGACGTGCGCTGGTGCTCGATGATCCCGGCCGGGATCTGCACCCCGCTCTGGCTGACCGCCTCCAGCACGAACTTGATCTGGCCCTCGTCGTCGAGCTGCTCGAGATGCTCGTAGGGAATCTCCGGAATGGTGACGTTGAACGTCTTCTCGGCGAACCGGGCGTAGCGGTCCCAGCGCTTGCGGATCTCCTCCTTGGTCTGCGGAACCTCCTCGCCCGCGCGCACGGCGTCGATCAGGCCGACCCACTCGACGTCCTTGCCCAGTCGCTTCAGCCCGATCGCGCACGCGTAGGCGAGCACGCCGCCGAGCGACCAGCCGGCCAGGATGTAGGGCCCGTCGCCCTGCATCTCGATCAGCTTCGGAACGTATTGCGCCGCACGCTCTTCGATCGTGCCCTCGACCCGCTCGAGGCCATACATCGGGGTGTCCGCCGGCAACCGGTTGAGCAGCGGCTCGTAGACCACCGTCGAGCCGCCGGCCGGGTGGAACACGAACACCGGTGTCCGCGTGCTGCCCTCCGGGCGCGCCCGCAGGGTGCGCACGAAACCGTCGACCACCCCGGCCTCCAGGTGCTCGCGCACCTTCTCGGCCAGCGCCTCGATGTTCTCCGACGCCAGCACGTCCTCGGCGGTGATCGGACCCTCGGCGCGCTCCGAAAGCCGTTGCGCCATCTTGGCGGCGGCGTCGGCGTCCAGCTTGGGCAGCGGGTTGAAGATGCCGCCCGGGGACTTGCCGGTCACGATCGCCCACGTGGCGAACGCGACCCGCTCGGCCGCGTCGCGCGGCGGCACGTCGGAGTTGAGCGCCTCGGCGACCGCCTGCTGGTTGAGCGCCTCGGCCGCCCCGGCCAGGTTCGGCTGCCCGGCGCCATTAGCCGCGGGGCCCGACGGGTTGGTCGGCGGCGGCGGGATCGGAAGGTCCGACGCCGGGGGCGCCTGGGTCTGCGGCTCGGCCTGCGGGTCCGGCGCCGGCGCCACCACCGACGCGGGCGTCGCGCCGCTGATCAATTCGGCCTGCTCCCTGGCGATCTCCTCGGCCGTCTGCGTCTTCTGGTGCTCGGCCAGCTGCTGCACCTCGTCGCGGTGCTCGACGGCGTACTCGATCAGCTTCTCGACCGCGTAGAGGTTGGCGTCGCGCACCGCGGTCAACTGGATCGGCGGCAGGTCGAAGTCATACTCGACGCGGTTCTTGATCCGCACCGCCATCAGTGAGTCCAGGCCCAGCTCGATCAGCGGCACCTCCCACGGCAGGTCCTCGGGCTCGTAACCCATGGCCGCGCCGACGATGGCGCCGAGCCGCTCGGCGATGGTTTCGCCGGAATCCGGCGACCATTTGGCGAAGCCGGCCGGCATGTACCGGTTGGTCAAGCTGTCGGTGAGCGCCTCCTCCTCCGGACCGTCGACGGGAGCCTCCGCGACGGCCCCGTTGTTCGGAGCCGCGAGCGCCGTGCCGGCGCCGACCGCAACCGGCAGCACGGACTCGGCACCGCCCCGCGTCACCAGCGCGTCGTACACGAGCGTGAACGACTCGTCGATACGGGCGTGCACCTGAACCGACGCCCCACCGGGGTGCCGGGTCAGGGTGGTCACCAGCCGGGAGCCCTCCCCCGGCTTGGCGCGCTCCTCGGCGGCGGTCAACTTGGCGTCCGGAAGCACTTCGGCCGCAGCGGCTTTCACCAGCGACGCGAGATCCGTCAGGCCCTTGGGCGCGTACTCCCAGACGTGGCGGCCGTCCGGCAGCGCGACGTGGTTGCCCGGCATGATGATCGCGCCGCTGCCCGAGGCGACCTGCACGTCGAGCCAGTGCTCCTTGCGCTTGAACCGGGTCGGCGGGATGTTCGCGTAATCCGCGGGCCCCGCGGCGCGGGTGAACAGCGTGCGGGGGTCCAGGTCGTGGCCGTAGACGTAGAGCTGGGCCAGGGTGGAGATGATCGACTCGACCTCGTCCTGCTTGCGGGCCAGCGTCGGGATCAGCTGGGCGTCGTGCAGCCCGGCGTCCGCCGTGGTCAGGCCGACCTGCATCAGCGCAACGGGGTTGGGCGCCAGTTCGACGAAGGTGGTGTGCCCGCTGTCGACGGCGTTGCGGATTCCGTGGGTGAAGTAGACGGAGTGGCGCAGCCCCTTCTTCCAGTAGTCCACGTCGTGGATCGGCTCGCTGCCCGGCTTGATGTAGCTGCCCTCGTGCACGGTCGAGTAGATGCCGCACGTCGGGCTCATCGGCTTGATGCCCTGCAGCTCCGCGGCCAGCTCCCCGAGCAGGGGATCCATCTGCTGGGTGTGGCTGGCACCCTTGGTCTGGAACTTGCGGGCGAACTTGCCCTCAGCCTCGGCCCGGGCGATGATCGCGTCCACCTGGTCGGGCGGTCCGCCGATGACGGTCTGGGTGGGTGCGGCGTAGACGCACACCTCCAGGTCGGGGTAGTCGGAGAACACCGTCTTGATCTCGTCGGCGGAGTACTCCACCAGCGCCATCAGCCGGATGTACTCACCGAACAGCATCGCCTCGCCCTCGCCCATCAGGTGCGAGCGCGAGCAGATGGCCCGGGTGGCGTCGCGCAGCGACAGGCCGCCGGCGAAGTACGCCGACGCCGCCTCGCCCAGCGACTGACCGACCACGGCCGCGGGCTTGGCACCGTGATGCTTGAGCAGCTCGCCCAGCGCGATCTGGATCGCGAAGATGGTCACCTGGGTGGTCTCGATGCCGTAGTCCTGCGAGTCGTCCAGGATCAGCTCGAGCACCGAGTAGCCCAGCTCGTCCTGGACCAGCGCGTCGACCTTCTCGATCCACTTGGCGAAGACCTCGTTGCGCAGGTACAGGCTCTTGCCCATCTTGCGGTGCTGGGCACCGAAACCGGCCAGCACCCACACCGGCCCGTTGCTCACCGGGCCGTCGACGCTGAACACGTTCGGCCGCTGCTTGCCCTCGGCGATCGCGCGCAGGCCCTTGATGGCCTCCTCGTGGTCGTGCGCCAGCACCACCGCGCGCGAGCGGCCGTGGTTGCGACGCGACAGCGACCGGCCGATCGATTCCAGCGACGACGCCTGTCCCTCGGGGCTTTCCATCCAGTCCGCGAGCTCCGCCGCCGCGGCCTTCTTGCGGGAGGTCAGGAACCCCGACACGACGAGCGGGACAACCGGTGGCGGAAGCTCTTGCGCCGCAAGCTCTTCCAGTGCAGCCGCTTTAAGCTCCAGCGCCTCCTCGGTGACCTCGGGCAGGTCGGGCTCTTCCTCCTCGGCCGCCGGCGCGTCGGGGATGATGTTGCCGAAGTCGTCGAACCGCAGCGAGTGCGCCTCGAACGTGGGCGCTTGAGCGGTTTCCGAGGCCGCGTCGGCGTCAGCCTTGGCCTCGGGTTGCGGCTCCGGCTCCTTCTCGATCACGTCGCGGGGCAGGACCTCGCGCACCACCACGTGGGCGTTGGCGCCACCGAAGCCGAAGCTGGACACCCCGGCCAGCGCGTAGCCGCCGTAGCGCGGCCAATCTGTCGCCTTGTCAATCACTTTCAGGCGCATCGCGTCGAAGTCGATGTAGGGGCTGGGACCTGCGAAGTTCAGCGACGGCGGCAGCTTGTCGTGCTGCAGCGCCAGCACCACCTTGGCCATGCTGGCCGCGCCGGCGGCCGACTCCATGTGGCCCACATTGGTTTTCACCGCGCCCAGCAGTGCGGGGCGGTCGGCCGGGCGGCCGCGGCCGACGACGCGGCCCAGCGCCTCGGCCTCGATCGGGTCACCGAGGACGGTGCCGGTGCCGTGCGCCTCGATGTAGTCGACGTTGCGCGGATCGATGCCGGCGTCCTTGTAGGCGCGCCGCAGCACGTCGGCCTGCGCGTCCTGGTTGGGCGCGATCAGGCCGTTGGACCGGCCGTCGTGGTTGACCGCGCTGCCGGCGATCACGGCCAGGATTTGGTCGCCGTCGCGGCGGGCGTCGTCGACCCGCTTGAGCACCAGCATGCCGGCGCCCTCCGAGCGGGTGTAGCCGTCGGCGTCCGAGGAGAACGACTTGATCCGGCCGTCGGGGGCCAGCACCGCGCCGATCTCGTCGAAACCGAGCGTCACCGCGGGCGTGATCAGCGCGTTGACGCCGCCGGCCACCGCCACGTCGGCCTCGCCGTTGCGCAGCGCCTGCACGGCCTGGTGGATCGCCACCAGCGAGCTCGAGCACGCGGTGTCGACCGCGACGGAAGGCCCACGGAAGTCGTAGAAGTAGGACACCCGGTTCGCGATGATCGACGGTGAGTTACCGGTGATCGCGTACGGGTGCGCGGCGGTCGGGTCGGAGATGGCCAAGAAGCCGTAGTCATGGTTGGAGACGCCGACGAAGACGCCGACCGCCTCGCCGCGCAGACTCGACGCCGGGATGCGGGCGTGCTCGAGCGCCTCCCAGGTCAGTTCCAGCGCCATCCGCTGCTGCGGGTCGATGTTGTCGGCCTCGGTCTTGGCGATCGCGAAGAACTCGGAGTCGAAGCCCTTGATGTCCTTCAGGTAGCCACCCTTGGTGCGGGCCTTGGCGATCCGCTCGGCCAGCCGCGGCTCGTCGAGGAATTCCTCCCAGCGGCCCTCGGGCAAATCGGTGATGGCGTCGCGGCCCTCGATCAGCGCCTGCCAGGTTTCCTCGGGGCTGTTCATGTCGCCGGGCAGCCGGGTCGCCAGGCCCACGACGGCGATGTCGACGCGCTCGGCGGGGCCGTTGCGCGACCAGTCGACGACGTCGTCGTCCGACAGGTCCGGTTCGGGCTCGCCCTCGATGATCCGGGTCGCCAGCGACTCGATGGTCGGATGCTGGAACGCCACCGCGACCGACAGCGTGACACCGGTCATGTCCTCGATGTCGGCGGCCATCGCCACCGCGTCGCGCGACGACAGGCCCAGCTCGACCATCGGCACCGACTCGTCGATCGAATCGGGCGACTGCCCGGTGGCCTTGGCGACGTAGTTGCGCAGCCATTGGCGCATCTCGGGGACGGTTAACTCGGCCTTCTTGGCGGGCAGATTCTCCTGGGATTCGTCTATGTCAGTCATGATTCCTGGTTCAGTCGTTCGCGCCCGCGAAGGCGGTCGGGGAACCGATGCCGCTGCGCAGGCTTCCGTCGAGGTAGGCGGCGCGGCAGGCGCGGCGCCCGATCTTGCCGCTCGAGGTGCGCGGAATGGTTCCCGCCTGCACCAGCAGCAGGTCGCGCACGGTGACGCCGTGTCGCACGGCGATGGCCGCGCGGATGTCGTCGGCGATGGGCTGGTAGTCGAGCTTGTGCGTGCCGGCGGCGCGCTCGGCGACGATCACGAGCTGCTCGGAGGTGTCCTCGGGGTCGTGCTTGATGCCGGCGTGCGGGTTGTCGAACACGACCTGGGGCAGCTGGTTGGCCGGAACCGAGAAGGCGGCCACGTAGCCGGTGCGCAGCGCGCGGCTGGCTTCCTGCGCCGAGTACTCGAGGTCCTGCGGGTAGTGGTTGCGCCCGTCGATGATGACCAGGTCCTTGATGCGGCCGACGATATAGAGGTGGCCGTCGTGGTAGGTGCCGTAGTCACCGGTGCGCACCCAAAGCCCGTCGTCCGGGGCGCCCTCGGCGTGCGACTCGCTGACGCGGGACTTCAGGATGTTGCGGAAGGTGTGCTGGGTTTCCTCTTCCTTGCCCCAGTACCCGGTGCCGAGGTTGTTGCCGTGCAGCCAGATCTCGCCGACCTGCCCGTCCGGCAGCTCGCTGGCCGTGTCCGGATCGACGATGGCGGCCCACTCGTCGACACCGATGATGCCGGCGGACACCTGGGGGACCGCGTTCGGCGCGTTGGCGGGG
Organism: Mycobacterium sp. E2327; assembly: GCF_001672675.1. Classification (NCBI taxonomy): domain Bacteria; kingdom Bacillati; phylum Actinomycetota; class Actinomycetes; order Mycobacteriales; family Mycobacteriaceae; genus Mycobacterium; species Mycobacterium sp. E2327. Next base: position 48,197 of record NZ_LZKE01000068.1, on the reverse strand, counting down.
ACCTCGACGAAGCGTTGGTTGTTCATCTCGTCGCGGTCGACGTGGATGACCCGGGGCGCCTCGTCCATCGGCGTCGTGGAGACGAACAAAGTCGCCTCGGCCAGGCCATAGGACGGCTTGATCGCCGTCTCCCGCAGTCCGTACGGCGCGAACGCCTCGTAGAACTTGCGCATCGACGCCGGGGACACCGGCTCGCTGCCGTTGAGGATGCCCTTCACGTTGCTCAGGTCCAGGGGCGGTTCACCTTCCTTGGGCGCGCCGCGCACCGCGGCGTGCTCGAAGGCGAAGTTCGGCGCGACGGTGAAGACCTCGCACTCCGGGGCGTCGTCGGGCTTGCGCGCCATCTCCCGGATCCAGCGGCCCGGTCGCCGCACGAACGCGGCCGGGGTCATGAAGGTGAAACTCTGGCCGAGCACCGGTGACAGCAGCGCGGTGATCAGGCCCATGTCGTGGAAGAAGGGCAGCCAGGACAACCCGCGGTCACCCTCTTTGCCCTCGAGGCCGTTGAGCACCTGCAGCACGTTGGTCGGCAGGTTCAGGTGGGTGATCTGCACGCCGGTCGGGGTGCGCGTGGAGCCGGAGGTGTACTGCAAGTAGGCGATGGTGTTCTCGTCGGCCACCGGCTCTTCCCAGGTGGCGGCGACCTCGTTCGGCACGGCGTCGACGGCGATGACGCGCGGGCGCTCCTTGGCCGAGCGGGCGCGGATGAACTTGCGGACTCCCTCGGCGGCCTCGGTGGTGGTCAGGATCGTCGACGGGGTGCAGTCGTCGAGCACGGCGTGCAGACGGCCGACGTGGCCCGGTTCGCTCGGGTCGAACAACGGCACGGCGATCCTGCAGGCATACAGCGCGCCGAAGAACGCGACCAGATAGTTGAGGTTCTGGGGGCACAGGATGGCGATGCGGTCACCGGGCTGGGTGACCTGTTGCAGGCGAGCGCCGACGGCCCGGTTGCGGGCGCTGAACTCCGACCACGAGATGTCGCGGTACTCGCCGTCGCGCTCGGTGGAGTAGTCGATGAACCGATAGGCGAGCTTTTCGCCGCGAACCTTCGCCCACTTCTCAACGTGACGAACCAGGTTCGTGTTGTCCGGGAACCTGATCTTTCCATTCACGATGAACGGGTTGTGGTACGCCATGCCGTCTTCTCCTGTCACAACCATCTCGGTCGGCTTGGCCGACTCAATGCCTTGTCGGCTTCGCCGACTGGTCCTCTATACACGAGCCGGCTGTGCACGACACCCGGCTGGGAGCGCCGGTCCGTGCCAGTCCCCGCCAGCTTCGGCCCCCGATCGGGACCGCAACCAAGTGCTGATTGCTCTTAATTTTCTCTTAATGTTAAGGGCCGCCCCGCGGCAGACCAAATCACAAGGTACCGCCGATCCCGTCACGGATTCGCCTACGTCGCGGCTGTGTCTAGTGCCCTCTTCCCCGCCGACCGGCCCATCGTCATCCGGCGAAGTCACCCATGTTTGGGATGCGGCGCGTTTTCGATCAGCCCGCGGGCCCAATTCAGCGTCCAATCGGTCGCCGGCGCCCCGTCGAGGTTCCAGAACTGCGTCGTGGCATACAGCGCGTGGACCGGCTGCCCGGCACCACCGGCCAGGGTGTTCAACGTGTCCGGCAGCTTGGCGACGCTGAACGCTTCGTTCGGCGCCGCGCAGATGAGGTCACCCGGGGCGCAGATCTCGTTCGTCTTGCCGTTCAGCGCACCGAAGCCGCCCGGCCGCGCACCCGTCATGGTCAGGCCGAGCCCGGACAGCACCGGCACCTCGTGCAGCGTGATCTCGGCGCCCTCGCCCGGCGGGTTGGGCCCGATGTCGTTGCCCACCCCGTCCTGGCGACGGCCGTCGGCGATCAACGTCACACCGAGCACCAGGTCGTCGTCGACGGGTCCGCGGCCGTTGCCGATGTCGCTGGCGATGTCGCCGATGATCACCGCGCCCTGGGAGAAGCCCATCAGCACGTAACTGGTCAGCGGGCACTTGTTGTTCATGTCGGTCATCGCCTGGACGGTCGCGCGGGTGCCCTCCGCCCGGCTTTCGTTGTAGGACATCTGCGTGTCGCCGCTCAAGGGGTTGTGGAACTGCGCCGTGTAGGGCGTGGTGAAAGTCTGCACCCGCGACGACGGAAACTGCTGGGAGATCTCGTTTGTCACCTTGTGCAGCAACGCATTCGGGAACTGCCCCGGGTTGAGCGGGTCGTCCTGCGGGGCGGACTCCCAGGTGCCCGGGACGTTGATCAGCTGCACGTCGGGGCACGAGGCGTCCTGGGACGCCGGCCGCGGCTTGTGCGGGTGGGTCGACGTGGAGGGCGGCGGCAGGATGCCGGGCGGCACGGCGCTGGGCGGCGATTCCCGGTTGCGCAACAGCGTGATGACGGCTACCACGACCAGCAACACGACGCCCGCCACGGCAAGGGCGGCAACCCAGGCGAGGATCCGGTGGCGTTTACGCCGCGCGCTCGTCGTCATGGTCTCCTGCCGGCAGAGTCGGTCGATCGCAGCTCGGTTCCCGGGCAAGCGGACGTCCCGCCCCCTGCTGCACTTTCCTACACGGTACCGGCGTTGCGCGCGGCACCCCGGGCCTCGCGTCCTAGCGGATCGCGCCCACGATGTCGCCCGACATGGCGCCCAGCTGACCCGACCATGAGCCCCAGCCGTTGTCGCCGCCGCCGGGGAAGTCGAAGTGGCCGTTGTGCCCGCCGACGCTGCGGTACTGCTGGTAGAACATCCGGCTGTTGCCCATCGCCTCGCCGGCCTGGCCGATCATGGCGGCGGGATCGCTGGCCGCGTCGGTGGTCGGGCTCCAAACCCAGACGCGGGTGTTGTTCTGCGCCAGCAGGGAGGCGTGCACCCACGGGTCGTGCCACTTCCACCGGCCCAGCTGCGGCGCGCCCCACATGCCGTTGCCGTCAACGCCGCCGAACTGCTGCAGGCCGGCCAGGATCGAACCGTTCGTCGTGGTGTTCGACGGGTACAGGAAACCGGACAGCGAACCGGCGAAGCCGAACCGGTCGGGGTGGAAGCAAGCCAGCGCCATCGCGGCGTAGCCGCCCTGGGAGGCACCGACGGCGGCGTGCCCGCCGGGCGCCAGGCCCTTGTTGGCGGCCAGCCAGTTGGGCAGCTCGCTGGACAGGAACGTGTCCCACTGCTTGCTGCCGTCGTTCTCCCAGTTGGTGTACATGCTGTAGGCGCCCCCGGCGGGGGCCACCACCGAGATGCCCTTGCCGGCCAGCGTGTTCATCGCGTTGCCGGCGGTGACCCAGTTGCTGACGTCCGGGGCGGCGTCGAAGGGGTCGAGCAGATACACCGCGTGCGGACCGCCGGCCAGGAAGGCCACCGGGATGTCACGGCCCATCGCCGCCGACGGGACCATCAGGCTCTCGTAACCCGCGGCCCTGGCCTTGCCGGCGGTTGCCGTCGTCACCAAGGCGAAGGTCACCGCCAACCCGACGGACAGTGCGGTGACGCCAAACATCCGCAGAAGCGCTGACAGACCCCGTACGACCCTCATGTCCACCCTCCATCGTCTAGTCGCTGTGTCTGCACATTAGCCAGGGCGACAGGCGGGGCGGTCAGCAGGGTAGTGATATAGGCCACACTCGCCGCGCGCAAACCAACGGCGGCGACCCGAATGGATCGCCGCCGTCAGTCGCGTGCTCGTTCTTAGGTGCCGGTGCCCGTGCCCTGGTTGCCCGCGGCCGCGGCCGTGGCCGGACCGGCGCCCGGGGTGGCGCCCAGCGTCGACTGCAAGTCACCCTTCATCGCCTGCAGCTGCGCGCCCCAGTAGGGCCAGTCGTGGGTGCCGTTGGCGTCGAAGTTCCACACCGCGTTGTGGCCGCCGGCCTGGTTGTACGCGTCCTGGAACTTCAGGTTGGAAGTCCGCACGAAGCCCTCGAGGAACTTGGCGGGCAAGTTGTCGCCACCCAGGTCCGACGGCTTGCCGTTACCGCAGTACACCCAGATGCGGGTGTTGTTCGCGACCAGCTTGCCGACCTGCAGCGACGGGTCGTTGCGCTGCCAGGCGGGGTCCTCCTTGGGGCCCCACATGTCCTTGGTCTTGTAGCCACCCGCGTCGCCCATGGCCAGCCCGATCAGCGACGGACCCATTCCCTGCGACGGGTCCAGCAGCGCCGACAGCGAGCCGGCGTAGACGAACTGGTTCGGGTGGTAGGCGGCCAGGATCAGCGCCGACGAGCCGGCCATCGACAGACCGACCGCCGCGTTGTTGGTGGACCGGACCTGCTTGTTGGCCGACAGGTACGCCGGCAGCTCGCTGGTCAGGAAGGTCTCCCACTTGTAGGTGGTGCAGCCGGCCTTACCACAGGCGGGCGCATACCAGTCGGAGTAGAAGCTGGACTGCCCGCCGACCGGCATGACCACGGCGATGCCCGACTGGTTGTACCACTCGAACGCGGGGGTGTTGATGTCCCAGCCGTTGTAGTCGTCCTGCGCGCGCATGCCGTCGAGCAGGTAGAGCGCCGGCGCGTTGGCACCACCGCTTTGGAACTGAACCTTGATGTCGCGGCCCATTGCGGCCGAGGGAACCTGCAGGTACTCCACCGGCAGACCCGGGCGCGAGAACGCCCCAGCGGTCGCCGAGCCCCCCACGGCGCCAATCAGACCCGAGAGCAGGGCCGCGCCAACGGCCCCCACCACGAGTCGTCGTGGCATGCGAGCCACGGCGCCGCGAAACCTGTCGACAAGCGTCATCCTTGCTTCCTCATCCTTTCGGCGCGCCCTTAGTACAGGCGCATCGTCGAATTGGGTCGTACTGCATACGATCTGCGCAGCAGTGCTCGTGTAGTCAACCACACCATCGGCCATCCCCTCTCATCGAGCAGGTCAGGCAAACAGTCATTCGGCCCATTTTTGCAACGAATTTCGGGCCGAACGGCGCGGTCGAGAATCGCGTTTCCGCATGTGCTTGGCCGCGGTCGATCACTGGTGAGAGCACAGATGTGAAGTTGCTGGCAATGTGCCGCACAGTCACCGGCAGCGCCGGTTTCAAGACGTGCCGAAAAAAATCCGGATGCGACGCCTCATTCGCGGGGAGGCGGCGGGATCGCCGGCGGAACCGGCAGCCCACACCTGGCGAGCTCGTAGAGCGGAACGCGATCGATTCGGTACTTGGTGAACTCGAAGCTGTGTACGACGTTGGAAACGAAGCGATGCAAGGTCATTGGGGCTCGCACCGAGCTCAGCATCGCCTTCGTCTCGGGGCATTGCAGCGCCGCGACGGCCTGCGCGACCCAGTTCACGTCCAAATAGCCTGGAATTCCCGGATACAACTTCACCCACGGGCCGTCGGCGATCACCCAGTCGGGGAAGAGGTTCTTGTCGTGCCCGATGCGGCCGTGCTTCAGCCGCTCCGTGTGCTGGGCGAGCGGGTTTGCCAGCCCGATCTGATCGATCACCCGCACATCAAGCCCGACGTTCATCCCCAGCATGCCCAGGTTGGTGAAAAACACGGCATGCTGCGGTTTTTGCGGCGCGTTGGCGTCCCCGGGCGCGGGCTGCAGCATCGGCACCAGGTCCCACTGGGTGTAGTTGCCCGACGGCAGCAACAACGCGCCCTCCGGGGTGTTGTCGAGCGCGGTCAGGACGGCGGCCATCCTCGGGTAGTCCAGGTAGTCCGCGGCCGTCAGCGGGTGCGCATGCCCGGTGGCCTGTGCATAGAAGCGGCGCTCGTCGACGATGCCCGAGTAGGTGACGTGGGTGGCGTCGTCGCCCATCCCGGGTGAGTTTGCTGCCCAAAGCGACCAACCCGCGACGCCCAGCCACAGCGCGCCGGCGGCACCGGCCGCCCAGTAGCCGGTCTCCCGCGAATAGTCCTGCCCGTCGGGAAGCGCAACCGGGACGACGGCCACCGGCGCCAGCAAACAAAATAGCGGCGCCAGCAACACCCTCGCGTGCATGAAATCGCCGCCCTGCCGGATCCAGTAGAGGCCCTGCAGCAGGCCGCTGACGAGGATGAATGCGACGACCGCCGACGGGCTCTGCACCGCCCGCGCCAGGCGCCCGTAGTCCGGCGACAGCGCCGGGCGCAGGAACGACGGGCGGCGGCGGGCCACCACCACCAGCACGCCGAGCGGCACCAACAGCAGCACCGGAACCCACACGGCGTAGGGCGCATTGAAGTTGGCGAGGTAGATCATTCCCTGCGACCACTTGTCGCCGGCCGCGTCCTTGGCCAACGCCGTGCCGGGCACCAGCAGGCCGTAGTAGCCCATCCGGAAGATCTCGTAGGCGACCGGCAGGAATCCGCCAGCCACCACGACCAGCGCCCGTCGCCGCCAGGTGCGGGCGGCGATGAGCATCATGATCAGCGCCAGCCCCCCCATCAGCGCCAGTTCGGGCCGGACGAGCACGCTGAACCCGGCGACGAAGGCCAGCGCACCGACGAAGACCGGGCCACCCGGGCGCCCGCGCACCGGCTGCGCCCAGCACACCATCATCCACCACAGCAACCCCAGGTAGGCCAGCGCCAGGCCGCTCTCCAGGCCCGATGTGGCGAAGTCGCGGGCGGGCGGCAACGCGATGTAGACCAGCGCGCCGGCGGGCAGCATGATCGCCCTGCGGCCCCGCAGGCTGGGCGCGTACAAGCGGCCGGCGCCGAGCATCAAAAATGCCACGCCCAGCACCGAAAGCGTCAGGGCCAGCGCCAAAGCCACGTACTCCATGCGCATCGGACCGCCGACCCAGCTGCCCAGATACATCAGATAGGTCCACGCCGTGGACGTGTTCGCCTCGACCCGTTCGCCCTGGTTGAATACCGGGCCGTTGCCGGCCAGCAAATTGCGCACCGTGCGCAGCACGATGAGCCCGTCGTCGGCGATCCAACGCCGCTGCCACGCGCCCCACCCGAACAGGACGGCCACCACCGCCACGCTGATCCACAGGCTGACCCGCACCGCGGTGACGTAGGGGAAGAGCGGCCGGCCGGGCCGCCTGATCACCGGCCGGCGCAGCACCCCCACCCCCAGCGCCTTCAGGCCTTCCAGATGGGGGCTAGCCGAAGGCAACGGCGGCCCCAACTGTTGCGATCCACGCCAGCGCCAACAGCTGCAGCACCCGGTCGCGCAACGCAATGTCTTCGGGCTCCCCGGCCAGCCCGCCGTCGACGTCGACCGCGTAGCGCAGGATCGCGATGGTGAACGGGACCATGGACACCACGAACCAGCCCGCCTCGCCGTGTTCGCGCTCGAATGCCCACAGCCCGTAGCACAGCACCACCGCGGTGGCCGACATCGTCCAGACGAAGCGCAGGTAGGTGCTGGTGTAGCTCTCCAGCGCCTTGCGGATGGCCGCGCCGGTGCGTTCGGCCAGTTGCAGTTCGGCGTAGCGCTTGCCGGCCACCATGAACAGCGACGCGAATGCCGCCATGAGCAAAAACCACTGCGACAGCCGGGTGTCGGTGGCCGCGCCCCCGGCGATGGCCCGCAGCAGGTACGCCGACGACACGATGCAGATGTCCATCACCGCCTGGTGCTTGAGGCCGAAGCAGTAGCCCAGCTGCATGGCGATGTAGACCGCCATCACCACCGCGAGGTTCGGCGTCAGCCACCACGCCAGGCCGAGCGACGCCACCCCGAGCACCACCGCCAGGGCATAGGCCAGCCATTCCGGCACCACGCCGGCGGCGATCGGGCGGAACCGCTTGGTGGGGTGTTCGCGGTCGGCCTCGACGTCGCGGACGTCGTTGATCAGGTACACCGCGGAGGCCGCCAGGCTGAACACCGCGAAGGCCACCGCGACCTGAATTCCCAGCTGGCCGTAGTCATAACGGTGACCGCGTCCCGCCGCGCTCAGCGGCGCGGCCAGGACGAGGACGTTCTTCACCCATTGGCGCGGGCGGATCGCCTTGACCACCCCGACGATCAGGTTCGCCGGAGGTCCGACCACCACGTCTTCACTCATTTGGGCACGCCTCTCGCGCTCGGTCGGCGATCCCCGCGACGGCGGCACCGAGGGCGATGCCGAAGGCTACGTCGCTGGGATAGTGCACGCCCAGCAGTATCCGCGACAGCGCCATCGGAGGGACGAGCAACACGGGTAACGGGAGCCCGGTTGCGCGACTCATCAGGATGGCCGCGGCGGTGGTGGAGGTGGCGTGCGCGGAGGGGAAGCTCAGTTGGCTCGGGGTGCCGACGTTCACCGCGACCGCCGGGTGATGGGGCCGCTTGCGCCGCACCAGGCGCTTGACCAGCACGGCGGCGGCGTGCGCGACGAACGCGCCGGCCCCGGCCACCAGCCACTCGCGGCGACGGCTCGGCATCAGCACCGCACCGAGCAGCGCCACCACCAGCCAGCCGATGCTGTGCTCGCCGAAGTGGGAGAGCCCTCGCGCCGCGCCCAGCATTCCGGGCCGATCGGCCAGCGCCGACTGGACGGCCACCAGCGCGGCCACCTCACCGCGCGGGGCGGCCGATTCAACCATGTTTTGACTCGCCGGCCGGCAACAACGCCGTCTCCCACTTCTGCTTGCTGGACAGCACGGGCAGCGCCTCCCGGTAGACCCGGCGCATCTCGTCGAACCGGCCCAGCAACTTACGCTGGCGGCGTAGCGATTTGGCCAACAGCGACATCATCTTTCGCCGGTCGCGCTGCCGGTAGACCACGCCACACCCGTCGGCGGTCGTCACCGTCACGCCGTCGACCGTGCAGAGCCGGAACCAGCGCGCGTCCTGGGTCGGCACGTTGTACTCCGGGCGCGTGTGGGCTTCCGGGTCGGCCGCTGTCATGTTGTGCAATATCCCGCGCGCCAGCCGGTAACCGATGGAGACGGGGTTCACCGGCGGCTTCATCGCCTTGGTCTTGTTCTGCGGCGGCGGCAGCTCGCTCGCGGCCGGCAGCACAACGGCGTCCGGGTACTCCTTGCGGATGCGGTGCACTTCGGGCAGCGCCGATTCCAGGATCGAGAAGATGTGCTCGGGACCGGCCAGAAAGTCGTCGATCGCCCTGTTCTGGATCGCGACCGTCGAGTATTCAAGGCAGGCAAGGTGTTTCAGCGTCGCCTTGAGGTGGCTGCGGACCAATCCGGTGATATCGCCGTCCCAGTGCAGCGCCGCGACCACCAACCGGTTGCGCAAGTGGAAATAGGCCTGCCAGTCGATGGCGTCGTCCTTGTCGCTCCAGGCCATGTGCCAGATCGCGGCCCCGGGCAAGGTGACCGTGGGATAGCCGTGCTCGCCGGCGCGCAGGCCGTATTCGGCGTCGTCCCATTTGATGAACAACGGCACCGGCTGGCCGATCTCCTCGGCGACCTGCCGCGGGATCATGCACGTCCACCAGCCGTTGAAGTCGACGTCGATGCGCCGGTGCAGCAGCGCGCTCCGATCGTTGTTGTCGTTCAAGGGGAATTGCGCGAAGTCGTGGTCGTATTCGGCGTGCGGCGCGGCGGTCCACATGAAGTTCGACTGGTTGACCACCTCGCCCATGATGTGCAGGTGCGACGGCTCCTGCAGGTTGAGCATCTGACCGCCGATCAGCATCGGCGTCCTGGCGAAGCGGTTCAGCGCCAGCACCCGAAGGATGGTGTCCGGCTCGATGCGGATGTCGTCGTCCATGAACAGGATCTGTTGGCAGTCCGTGTTTTTCAGCGCCTCGTACATCACCCGGCTGTATCCGCCGGAACCGCCGAGGTTCGGCTGGTCGTGGATCGACAGCCGGTCGCCCAGACCGGCGGCTGCGGCCGGAAAGTCCGGATGGTCGCGCACCTTGCGGACGCCCTGGTCCGGCACGATTACCGCCCCAATCACCTTGTCCACCAATGGATCTGCGGTGAGGTCGGCCAGTGCGTTGACACAGTCGGCGGGACGGTTGAAGGTGGGGATACCGACGGCGACGTTGGCGGTGCCCGGAGCGGGCTCGGTGGCGTACCACCCACCGCTGAGCAGGCTGACCGCCGTGTCGGTGGTGATGTCGAACCAGATCCAGCCGCCGTCCTCGAACGGCTTGAGAGGCACCTCGATCTCGACGACCGCCGGCTGATCGTCGGTGCCGACGAACTGGCGGCCCTCCACCGAGATCCGCACCCCGGTGGCCTTGGTCCGGTACATGTCGACGCGTCCGGTTCCGGTCAGCTCGACCCGCAACACCACCGACGTGCAGATCGACCAGCGCCGCCAGTAGCTGGCCGGGAACGCGTTGAAGTACGTCGCGAACGACACCTCCGATTCGGCGCCGATCTGTAGCGAAGTGCGCGACGTCGCGTGCGCGCGCCGCGCGTTGGTGGTCGACTCCTCGAGGTAAAGCTTGCGCACGTCGAGGGGTTCGCCCGGCCGCGGCAGGATGATTCGTGACAGCAGACTGACCGCGCTCATGCGTTCGCCCCCTCGTCCTGCATGAGTGGTGCGCCGTCGCGCAGATGCGGCGCAAGGATGTTGTCGTACATGCTCAGCGCGCTGGCGATGGCCATGTGCATGTCCAGGTATTGGTAAGTGCCCAGCCGGCCGCCGAACAGGACCTTCGACGACGCCGTCTCGGCCCTCGCCCGTTCTCGATAGGCCGCCAACAGGGCGCGGTCGGCCTCGGTGTTGATCGGGTAGTAGGGCTCGTCATCGTCTTCGGCAAAGCGGGAGTACTCGCGCATGATCACCGTCTTGTCGGTCGGGTAGTCACGCTCGAGGTGGAAGTGCCGGAACTCGTGGATCCGGGTGTAGGGCACGTCGAGGTCGTTGTAGTTCATCACCGGCGTCCCCTGGAAATCCCCGATCGGCAGCACTTCCACCTCGAAGTCCAGTGTGCGCCAGCCCAGGCGGCCCTCGGCGTAGTCGAAGTAGCGGTCCAGCGGCCCCGTGTACACGACGGGGGCGTCCGGTGACTCCGCGCGCAGTTGGTCGCGCACGTCGAACCAGTCGGTGTTCAGCCTGACCTCGATGCGGTCGTCGTCGGCCATCCGTTGCAGCCACGCCGTGTAGCCGTCGACCGGCAGGCCCTCGTAGGTGTCGCTGAAGTATCGGTTGTCGAACGTGTAGCGCACCGGCAGCCGATTGATGACGGCGGCAGGCAGCGTGGCGGGGTCGGTCTGCCACTGCTTGGCCGTGTAGCCCTTGACGAACGCCTCGTAAAGGGGCCGGCCGATCAGCGAGATCGCCTTCTCTTCCAGGTTTTGCGCGTCCGCGGTGTTGATCTCGGCGGCCTGCTCGGCGATCAGCTGGCGCGCCTCGTCCGGGGTGAAGTACCGGCCGAAGAACTGCGACACCAGGCCCAGCCCCATGGGGAACTGGTAGGCCTGCCCGTTGTGCATCGCGAAGACGCGATGGCGGTAGTCGGTGAAGTCGGTGAACTGGCGCACGTAATCCCAGACCCTCTTATTAGAGGTGTGGAACAGGTGTGCGCCGTACTTGTGCACCTCGATGCCGGTCTGGGGCTCGGCCTCGGAGTACGCATTGCCGCCCAGATGCGGGCGCCGGTCGAGGACGAGCACGCGCTTCCCGAGTTGGGTAGCCGCGCGCTCGGCAATGGTCAGGCCGAAGAATCCGGAGCCGACGACGAGGAGGTCGAAACGAGCTGTCATCGGTTGCTTAGGGTATCCGACGGCGCGGGCCTAACCCATTTGGCGAGGCCACGGCGCCGGGGTTGGTCGAGGATCCGCGGTCACAGTCGGACTCTCAATTACCTCACGATTCAATATCAGCACTCTAGTCACAGCAATCTCACTCGTACCATCAACTCTGTGTGCTTCACGCCGGATACGACGGGCAGGGCACGCCGACACAACAAGCAGTTCAAATAGTTGTCCAGATACGAGGAGACTTCCGTGCCGAATCGACGCCGACGCAAGGTTTCGACAGCCATGAGCGCGGTCGCCGCTGTGGCAGTGGCGAGTCCTTGCGCATACTTCCTGGTCTACGAATCGACCGCCGGCAGCAAGCCGGCCGAGCACCACGAGTTCAAGCAGGCCGCGGTGATGTCCGACCTGCCCGGCGAGCTGATGGGCGCGCTGTCGCAGGGCCTGTCGCAGTTCGGCATCAACTTGCCGCCGGTGCCCGCCCTAAGTGGTGGCACCGGTGCCGCGACGCCGGGTCTGACCAGTCCGGGCCTCACCAGCCCGGGCCTGACCAGCCCAGGTTTGACGAGCCCAGGCCTGACCAGCCCAGGCCTGACGAGCCCCGCGCTCACCAGCCCGGGCTTGACGAGCCCCGCTTTGGCGAACCCGGGCCTGCCGCCCACGACGCCGGGTACACCCGGGGTCGCCACGCCCGGCGCGGTGCCGACGACGCCGGCCGCGGGGCTCAACCCCGCGCTTGCCAACCCCGGGCTGACCAGCCCGGCCGGGGTCACACCCGGGCTCGCGAGCCCCACGCTCTCGCCCAGCGAGGTGCCGATCGACTCGACGACCGGGCTGGACCCGGGCGCCGGCGGCACGTACCCCATCCTTGGTGACCCGTCGACGCTGGGCGGCGCTTCGCCGATCGCGTCCGGCGGCACCGGCGGGACCGGCGGCACCTCTGGCGGCGGCGGCGGTCTGATGAACGACCTGATGCAGGCCGCCAACCAGTTGGGGGCCAACCAGGCGATCGACCTGCTCAAGGGCCTGGTGATGCCGGCCATCACGCAAGGTATCCAGCAGAGCGCCGCGGGTGCCGCGCCGGGCGCCGCGTTGCCGGCCGCCGCGGGTGCGCTGCCGGGTGCGGCCAAGGCCCTGCCGGGCGCCGCCGCTGCCCTGCCGGGCGCTGCGGGTGCCCTGCCGGGCGCCGCGGGTGCCCTGCCGGGTGCCGCGGGTGCCCTGCCTGGCGCTGCCGCCGGTGCGCTGCCGGCCGCCGCGGGTGCCGCTGGTGCGCTGCCGGGTGCCGCGGGTGCCCTGCCGGGTGCCGCGGGTGCGCTGCCGGGTGCTGCAGCCGGTGCGCTGCCGGCCGCCGCGGGTGCGCTACCGGCCGCGACCGGTGCCACCGGCGCTTTGACCGGCGCCGCCGCGCCGGTTCTGCCCCACTAGGACCGCGAGGAACCTGCCCCCTGACGGCACCGCAGAGCCCGCCCTCTGCGGTGCCGTCGAACAGGTTTTCGGGGTCTTTCGGCGGCACAGGTCGTGTCGCCTCATAAATAACACCAGAAACACAAGTAACATCAGCTGGTGTCCCGGAGTCGCGCGCCGACGATGTTGCTCACCGCCATCGCGGCGACGGTCGTCATCGTCTGCTGGGTTGGCGACGCGACGCGCGACCGGGGAACCCCGAAACCTCCGCGGCCGCCCGAGACCCAGCTGGCCGAGCAGCCACTGATCGGGCTCGGGGGCGGGGTTACGGTCCGCGAACTCAGCCAAGACACCCCGTTTTCCTTGGTGGCCCTCACCGGGGACCTCGCCGGCACGTCCACCCGGGTGCGCGCCAAGCGTCCCGACGGCTCCTGGGGCCCCTGGTACCAGACCGAATACGAGACCGCAGCCCCCGACGCCGGACCCGCGAGCGCCGGAGCCACCGAGGGCCCGCGCAGCACCGACCCGGTGTTCGTCGGCACCACGACAACGGTCCAGATCGCGGTCACTCGACCGATCGATGCGCCGATGACCCAACCGCCCCCGGCCCCGGCCAACGACGCGGGCCTCGGATACAAGCCGGCGTCCAGGGAACAGCCGTACGCGGAGAACATCTCGGCGATCCTCATCTCCCCGCCGCAATCGCCGGCCAGAACCCAGTGGACGCCGCCGTCGGGGGTCATGATGCCCGGCCAGCCCCCCGCCATCATCAGCCGGGCGGAGTGGGGCGCCGACGAGTCGCTGCGATGCGGTAGTCCACAGTACGACAACGGGATTCGCGCCGCCGTCATCCATCACACCGCGGGCAGCAACGACTACTCCCCGCTGGAATCGGCCGGGATCGTCAAGGCGATTTACACCTACCACAGCAAGACCCTGGGGTGGTGCGACATCGCCTACAACGCGCTGGTCGACAAGTACGGCCAGGTGTTCGAGGGCAGCGCCGGAGGCCTGACCAAGGCCGTCGAGGCCTTCCACACCGGCGGCTTCAACCGCAACACCTGGGGTGTGGCGATGATCGGCAACTTCGATGACGTGCCGCCGACCCCCATCCAGCTGCGGACCGTGGGCCGGTTGCTCGGCTGGCGGCTGGGCATGGACGGCGTCGACCCCAAGGGCACGGTGGCCCTGGAGTCGGCCGGCAGCCACTACACCACGTTCCCGGCCGGCGCCATCGCGAACCTGCCGACCATCTTCACCCACCGCGACGTCGGCAACACCGACTGCCCCGGCAACGCCGCCTACGCGCTGATGGACGAAATCCGCGATATCGCATCGCATTTCAACGACCCTCCGGAGGAGTTGATCAAGGCACTGCAGGGCGGCGCCATCTACGAGCACTGGCTCGCGCTCGGCGGCATGAACAGCGTCCTCGGCGCACCCACCTCGCCGGAAGACGACGCCGAAGGCGGCGCCCGCTTCGCGACCTTCGCCAAGGGCGCGATGTACTGGTCGCCCGAGACGGGCGCGCAGCCGGTGACCGGCGCCATCTATGACGCCTGGGCCTCGCTCAGCTACGAGCGCGGCCCGCTCGGGTTGCCCACCAGCGCGGAAATCCAAGAGCCGCTGCGCATTACGCAGAATTTCCAGCACGGGGTCCTGAATTACGAGCGGCTCACCGGAAACGTCACCGAGGTCGTCGACGGCATCACGACGCCGCTGCAGTCGCCGAGCGGTCCCGAGGTGCCCTCCGAACACTTCTCGCTGCCGGCGCACCCCACCGCCACCTAACGGCACTTTGACCGCCATTCCGGGCCGGATGTGGGCTCCGTCACATTAGGCTCGGCTTTGCCTGGCAATCACCCGGTTGATACCGAGTCGAGGGGAGACGGCGATGTCGTTCGTGATCACAGAACCGGAGCTGGTGACGGCGGCGGCCGACGACCTGGCGGGTATCCGCTCCAACCTGAGCGAGGCGACCGCGGCGGCGGCGGCCCCCACCACTGGGATCGCGGCCGCGGCCGCCGACGAGGTGTCCGCGGCGATCTCGCAGGTGTTCGGCGCCTACGGCCGCGAATTCCACGCCGCCGCGGCGCAGGCGGCGGCTTTTCACGACGAGTTCGTGAGCCTCTTGAACGGTAGCGCGGCGGCGTACCTGGGCACCGAGATCGCCAACGTCGAGCAGGGCCTGCTGAGTACGGTGTACTCCCCCGCCCAGGCGCTCGGCGGCGCGGCCGCGGCCTTCGTCCCAGGCGGTGCGTACGGGCAGCTGATCGCCACGACTTCGGCGAACCTGCAGTCGGTCTTCGGCGCCTGGGCGGCCGACCCCTTCCCATTCCTGCGCCAGGTCATCGCCAACCAGATGGGTTACTGGCAGCAAGTCGCGACGGCGCTCACCTACACCATCCAGAACTTCCCGACGGTGCTGGCGAACCTGCCAACGACCATCCAGGCCGCAATCCAGCAACTTCTGGCGTTCAACCCGGTCACGGCCCTGCAGGGGTTCGTCACCACCCAGATCGGCTTCGCCCAGGAGTTCTTCATCAACCTCTACGCCGCGACGACCGGCATCATCACCGGCCTGCCCGCTTTCGGCGCGCAGCTCCAGGTGGCCCTGCAGGCCGTCCTGGCGGGCAATTACTTCGGCGCGGTGCAGGACGTGGCGCAGGCGTTCGCCAATCTCCTCGTCACGGGAGCCGACCCGGGGACGCCGGTGATCACGATAACGGGCGGAAGCATCCTCCCCCCTGTCCTTCCCACGGTGAATGTCGTAGTGACTCCCACCCTGCTCGGCCCGCTGGGGAATCTGTTCACGCTGGCCAACATTCCCGGGCAGGAGGCACAGTACTTCACCAACCTGATGCCGCCCTCGATCCCCAGGCAGATGTCGCAGAACTTCACCAATGTGCTCAATGTACTTACGATTCCCAGCATTTCGGCGACGGCGTCGTTACCACTGGCAAATCCCACGACGGGATCGCTGAGCGCCTTCTTCGGGTTGCCGCTGGTGATCACCTACGCGGCTGCGGGTGCGCCGCTCGCCGGGCTCACGGGGCTCGCGACCAGCGCGACGGCGGTTCAGACGGCCCTGTTGGCCGGCAACCCCGTGGGGGCCCTCGGTGCGTTGGTAAATGCTCCGGCCGTGGTGGCCAACGGCTTCCTGAACGGAGAAACCATCGTGGACATGACGATCCCCGTGCCGATAAACGTGACAGTGCCGATCATTGGCCCCGTCAGCACCACCCTGCCGATCACCTTGCACCTGCCCTTCGACGGCATTCTCGTTCCGCCCCATCCCATTACGGCCACGGTAGATTTCAGCGGGTTCCCGGGCGGTGTGCCCCTACTCGTCACCATCTTCGGCACGCCGTTCATGGGACTGGTCCCGCTGATGGTCAATTACCTGCCCCAACAACTAGCGGCCGCAATCACGCCCGCGGGCTAGAGCCACCAGCGTTCCAGCACGCGTCCCACCCCGTCGTCGCTGTTGGGCGTGGTGACCTCGTCGGCGGCGGCCAGCACGTCGGGATGCGCGTTACCCATCGCCACACCGTGGCCCGCCCACAGCAGCATTGGGATGTCGTTGGGCATGTCGCCGAACGCCACCACCTCGTCGCTGGTGATCCCCTGCGGCTTGGCGACCTCTTCCACACCGCTGGCCTTGCTGATCCCCAGCGGCACGATCTCGACCAGGCCGTTGTTCGTCGAGTAGGTGATATCACCTTCGATGCCAACATGTTTGGCGAGTTCGGCGGCCATGTCCGAACTGCGGGCACCGGCCTTGCGGATCAGCAGCTTGATCGCCGGGGCGCTCAGCAGATCGGCGATCGACACCTCGGTGTTGTCCGGGTTCAGCCACGCGTGCTCGTAGCCCGGCGAGCTGATGAACTGGGGCGTCGCCGTGTCATGGGCGCGTTCGCCGATCCGCTCGACGGCCAGCCCCGCGCCCGGGATGACGCGCGTCGCGAGCTCCGCCAACTCGGCCAGCGTGTCCACGGCCAGCGTTCGCGACGACAGCACGCGGTCGTTCGCGGGATCGTATAGAACGGCACCGTTGGCGCACACCGCGATTGGCGCGAAACCGAGCGCCTCCACCACGGGTCGTATCCAGCGTGGCGGCCGGCCGGTCGCCACCACGAACTGCGCCCCCGCGTCGACGGCGGCACGCACGGCGGCGCGGGTGCGCGGGGAGATGGTCTCGCTTTCGTCGAACAAGGTGCCGTCGACGTCGCAGGCGATCAGCGCCGGCAAGGTCATTGAGCGAATCCGCTTTCTCTCAGTGGATTCCGCTTTGGCTCTGGCCCGGTCGCGTCACGCCGTCGGTGCCGGATCGTTGCATCCGCTGCTGCAATTCGGCCAACCGGATCGCCCTGGAATCGTCCTGGTTCGGCGCGGAACCGCCCAGCCGGCGCGGGACCCAAAACTCGCCCTCGGGGTGCGGATACTGCTCCTGCACCCGGTACAGCATCGCGTTCATCGTCTGGCGCAACGCGGCGATGAGCTGCTCGACGTTGCCCTGCGGTGCGAGCGGCCGGCCGGCGGCCACGGTGATCGGAACCTTGTTGCGGAACACCTTCTTTGGATGGTCCTTGGGCCAAATCCGGTGCGCGCCCCACACGATCATGGGGATGATCGGCACCTGGGCCTCCAGCGCCATGCGGGCCGCTCCCGACTTGAACTCCCGGAGTTCGTAACTGCGGCTGATGGTGGCCTCGGGATGGAGCCCGACGAGTTCACCCTCGCGCAGCTTCTGGACTGCCACCGCGTACGCCTCTTCCCCGTTCCGGCGATCCACCGGAATGAGCTGGCAGTGCTTGATCACGAAGTTGACGGCCTTCACGTCCGCCATCTCGGCCTTGATCATGAAGCGCAGCCGTCGCTTGCGTTCGTGGGCGGCGATCGACGCGGGCATCCAGTCCAGGTAGCTGGTGTGATTGAGCGCGATCAAGGCGCCACCGCGGGCGGGAATGTTCTCCAGGCCTTCGTAATTGAGCTTGGTTCCGTTCATCGCAGCGAACGCGGGAACAACGATCTCCGCGAAGCGGAAAAACGGCTCTGCCATGTTCTTCTCCTTCCCCCTAACGCGGCTGATGCGGAGTACGGTGGGCGGCCCTCCTGGCCGACCGTGCCACCGCCTCGTCGGCCTCTATCTGCGCCGCCTCCGCCAAGGTCGGCGCGCCGCCGCCGAGCCGGCGCGGCACCCAGTAGGCGCCGGCGGGGTGCGGATAGTCTTGCTGCGCCCGGTGCAGCAGCGTCGTCATCGATTCGCGCAGCGCGGCATTGGTGGATTCAATGTCTCCGGCGGCCCGCAACGGCGCCCCCACCTGGACGCTGATCGGCAGCTTCTTGCGGCCGACGTTCCGGGGATGGTCCTTGGTCCAGATGCGATGCGCACCCCAGACGACAACCGGGACGATCGGGACGTCGGCTTCGGTGGCCATCCGGGCCGCGCCCGTCTTGAACTCCTTGAGCTCGAAGCTGCGGCTGATCGTGGCCTCCGGGTAGACACCGACCAGCTCGCCCTCGCGCAGCCGCCGCACGGCCACCGCGTAGGCGTCCGCCCCGGCGCCACGATCCACGGGAATGGTGCGGGTGTGCTTGATCAAGAAATTGACCACCTTCACCTGCTGCATCTCGGCTTTGATCATGAATCTAAGCCGACGGCGGCGGCGATGCACGGCTAATGCGGCAGGAAGAAAGTCGACGTAGCTGGTGTGGTTGATCGCGATCACGGCCCCGCCGCGGTCGGGAATGTTCTCCTCCCCGCTGTAGCTGATGCGCGTGCCGGTGGCCAGGACGACGAGCTGGGCCAGGATCTCGAGCGTGCGAAAGGTCGGCTCCGCCATTACTGCTCCGGTGGTGGCCCGGCGGCCCGGGCGCGGCGGGCAGCCCTCTCGGCGGCCTCCTCGGCGTCCATGCGGGCCGCCTCAGCTAACGACGGGGCGCCGCCGCCCAACCGGTGCGGCACCCAGAACTCCCCGGCCGGGTGGGGCCCATACTGTTCCTGGGCCCGCTCCAGCAAATGCTGCATCCGGGAATGCAACAGCCCCTTGAGTTCCTCGACGCCCAGCGTCGGCTCGATCGGCTCGCCCGCGAGCACCACGATCGGCACCTTCGGGCGCCACAGCTTCTTGGGGTGCCCCTTGGTCCAGATCCGCTGCGCGCCCCAGACGATGTGCGGAACGATCGGAACGCCCGCGTCGACCGCCATCCGGGCCGCCCCCGACTTGAACTCCTTGATCTCGAAGCTGCGGCTGATCGTGGCTTCGGGATAGACGCCCACCAGCTCACCGTCTTTGAGGTTCCTGACGGCGGCTTCGTAGGACGCGGCCCCGTCCTGTCGGTCCACCGAGATGTGCCGCAGGCTGCGCATGATCGGCCCGGTGATCTTGCTGTCGAAGACCTCCTGCTTGGCCATGAACCGCACCTTGCGCCCCAGGCCCTGCTTGTAGGCGGGCAGTCCCGCGAACGTGAAGTCCAGGTAGCCGGTGTGGTTGATCGCGATGACGGCACCGCCGGTCTTCGGCAGGTTCTCGACGCCCGAGACGGAGATCTTGAGACCCTGGATGCGCCAGACCAGGCGGGCGAGCTGGATGACAGTCCCGTATACCGGTTCCACAGCGCTTCAGCCTAGTGCTCCGGGCTGTGCGGCGCCTCAAGCGTTGGAGCCCGGCGACGCAGACCGCCCGAAGATGCGGCATCGCGCTAAGCTCGGGGCCTGACGAGCCGTCAACCCCCAACGTCCCCGAAAGGTATCAGTGCAGGTCACGAGCGTAGGCCACGCCGGATTCCTGATCGCGACCCGCGCGGGCAACATCCTTTGTGACCCCTGGGTCAATCCCGCCTACTTCGCGTCCTGGTTCCCGTTCCCGGACAACAGCGGGCTGGACTGGAACCAGCTGGGCGACTGCGACTACCTGTACGTCTCGCACCTGCACAAGGACCACTTCGACGCCAAGAATCTGCGCGAGCACGTCAACAAGGACGCGGTGGTGCTGCTGCCCGACTTCCCGGTGCCCGACCTGCGAAACGAGCTGCAAAAGCTGGGGTTTCACCGGTTTTTCGAGACCACCGACTCGACCACGCACCGGCTCAGTGGGCCCAAGGGCGAGCTCGACATCATGATCATCGCCCTGCGCGCGCCGGCCGACGGCCCGATCGGCGATTCGGCGCTGGTCGTTTCCGACGGCGAGACAACGGTTTTCAACAT
This sequence comes from Mycobacterium sp. E2327, assembly GCF_001672675.1. NCBI lineage: Bacteria > Bacillati > Actinomycetota > Actinomycetes > Mycobacteriales > Mycobacteriaceae > Mycobacterium > Mycobacterium sp. E2327. Next base: position 28,067 of record NZ_LZKE01000068.1, on the reverse strand, counting down.
GAACGACGCCCGGCCGGTGGATCTGGACGTGTTGGCCGCGGACTTCGGCCAGGTCGACGTGCACCTGCTGCAGTACTCCGGGGCGATCTGGTATCCGATGGTCTACGACATGCCGGCCCGCGCCAAGGAGTCGTTCGCCAGCCAAAAGAGGCAGCGCGGCATGGACCGCGCCCGTCAGTACATCGCCCAGGTCGGGGCGACCTGGGTCGTGCCGTCGGCCGGGCCGCCGTGCTTCTTGGACCCCGAGTTGCGCCACCTCAACGACGACCACGGCGATCCGGCCAACATCTTTCCCGACCAGGTGGTGTTCCTCGAGCAGATGCGCGCGCACGGCCACGATCGCGGCCTGCTGATGATGCCCGGGTCGACCGCGGACTTCACCGGCTCGACGCTGAATTCGCTGACCCATCCGCTGCCCGAGGACCAGGTCGAGGCCATCTTCACCACCGGAAAAGCGGCCTACATCGCCGAGTACGCCGAGCGGATGGCTCCGGTGTTGGCCGCCGAGCGGGCGAGCTGGGCGCCGGCGACGGGCGAGCCGCTGCTGGAACAACTGCGCGCGCTGTTCGAGCCGATCATGCTGCAAAGCGACGAGATCTGCGACGGCATCGGTTATCCCGTCGAACTGGTCATCGGCCCCGAAGCGGTGATCCTGGACTTCCCGAAAAGAACCGTGCGCGAACGGATTCCCGACGAAAAGGTCCGCTACGGTTTCGCCATCGCGCCCGAGTTGGTGCGCACCGTGCTGCGCGATCACGAACCCGACTGGGTCAACACCATCTTCTTGTCCACCCGGTTTTCCGCGTGGCGGGTGGGCGGCTACAACGAGTACCTGTACACGTTCTTCAAGTGCCTGACCGACGAACGCATCGCCTACGCCGACGGCTGGTTCGCCGAGACCCACGACGATTCCGCGTCAATCACCTTGGACGGCTGGGAGATTCAGCGCCGATGCCCCCACCTCAAGGCTGACCTGTCGAAATTCGGTGTGATCGAGGACGACACGTTGACCTGCAACCTGCACGGGTGGCAGTGGCGGCTGGACGACGGCCGCTGCCTGACCGCACGGGGACACCAGCTGCGGAGCACTCGGAAATGAACGCCAGTTACGACGATGGCTTGGTCCAGCTGGATCGCGCGGCGATCACGTTGCGCCGCTACCACTTTCCCTCCGGCACGTCGAAGGTTATCGCGCTGGACGCCATCGACGGCTACAAGGCCGAGGGGCTGGGCATGTTCATGCAGCGCTTCCGCATCTGGGGCAGCTCCGACCTGCGCCGCTGGCTGCCCCTGGACGTGCAACGGCCGTTCAGGTCCACCTTGATCACCTTGGACGTCCCGGGGACCTGGCCCAGCCCGGCGTTCACGCCGGCGCGCCCGGACGAGTTCGTCGCACTGCTGGACGAACTGCTGGCCGGGCGGGGCTGACGAGTCACCGAACGTGGATTCCTTGCGAATTCTCGCGCGATTTCTCGCAATGGTTGCACGCTCGACGAGGTACTAGCGGCGCCGGCAGCGGCCTCTATCGGCCCAAGTCCTCCAGCGCCGCGCGGGCGGCGTTGTAGCCGGGGATGAACGTGATTCCCGGGCCACCGTGGCAGCCGGCGCCGCCGAGGTACAGCCCCTGGATCGGGATGGGTTGGCCGCGAAAGCCTCTCGGGCCCGGCCGGTTCGGCCCGATCTGGTCCGAGCTCAACAGGCCGTGGCAGTAGTCGCCACCGGGGGCGCCGAACATCACGCCCATGTGCCGGGGCGTGAACGTGGTGTGCCGGATGATGCTGCGCTCGAAGTTCGGCGCGAGCCGGGTGATCTTGTCGATGACCCGCTGGCCCATTTCGACCTTCGTCTGCCCATAGTCCGCCCCGCCCTCGATCGGGAACCACAGTGCGAACGCCGATGCGGCGTGCTTGCCCTCGGGCGCCAGGTCGGGATCGTTCTGCGAGGGGATCTGCAACACCACGGTCGGGTCGGCCGGCACGATGCCGCGTCGGGCATCCTCCCACTGCTGCTGGACTTCCTCGGGGGTGCAGAAGAGGCCGATCGAGGCCTGCATCGCCGGCTCGTTGAGCGCCTCGTACGGCGGGGCGAACTGGGGGGCCTCGTCCAGCGCGAAGTGCATCTGCAGGTAGCTGCCGCGGTGGTCGATCCCCGCGTACCGCTCGCGGATGTCCGCGGGCAGCGCCGCGGGGTCGATCATCTCGTTGAGCGTCAGGTCCGGCGCCAGGTTCGAGACGACGACCGGCGCGCTCACGGTGTCGCCCGCCTCGGTGCGCACGCCGGTCACCCGCCCGTCGGCGACCAGGATCTCGGTCACCTTGGTGCGCAGCCGGACCTCGCCGCCCAGGCTCTCCAACAGCCGGGCGAGGTGCGCGGTGAGCGCGCCGATGCCGCCGCGCAGCTTCTTCATCTGCATGGTGTCCCCGTCGGGAACCCCGAGCCCGAAGGCCAGCGCGGCCGCGCTGCCCGGGGTGGACGGCCCCCGGTACAGGGTGTTGACGGCCAGCACGGTCATCGAGCCGCGCAGCGCGCCGTGCTTCTCGCGGTCCGGCAGGTAGCGGTCCAGCACGTCGGTGACCGACCCGAACAGCATGTCGTCGATCGCCGAGCGCTCGAATTCGTTGGTGGCACAGGCGTACATCTCGTCGAAAGTCTTGGGCTCCGTCCCCGCCTCGAATCGGCCGAGCGCCCGGGTGGGCGCCTGGCTCCAGGCCATCAGGCCGGCCATCCCGTTGACGGCGTCCGCGCCGTGCACCTCGTTGAGATGGGTGAACAACTTGATCGGGTCGCTGTACTGGACCAGCGGGTCGTCACCGACGCCGCGCACCGCGACCGACATCACCTCGAGGTCGAGCGTCTCGAGGGTGTCCAGGCCCAGTTCCTCGACGACCACCGACGCCGTCGGGAACTGCACCGAGCCGGCGATCTCGAATTGGTACCCGTCGAAAAGCTCGACGGTGGAAGCCATCCCACCGGCGTACAACTTGGCGTCCAGGCACACCGTTCGCAGCCCGGCCTTCTGCAGCAGCACGGCCGCGGCCAACCCGTTGTGTCCCGCGCCGATGACGATCGCGTCGTATTCAGTCATGTCCCTGCCCTCCAGGAATGGAGGCTGGCATGCCCGCGAAGTTTTGTCAATTATGACGAAACCGGGGTCAGGTCCAGGCGTCGGTGATGCCGGCCCGCAGCGACTCGAGCGCGACGTGGGACACCCGCGCCAGCTCGCCCAGCGACCGATCGTCGCCGAGCATCCAGAACTCCATCGCACCGAACACCGCGGCCGCGATGCAGCGTGCGGTGACCGCGGCGCGCAGGCGGGCGTCTGGCGTGGCGGCCGCGGCGCAGCTACGCCGGTGCAGCTGCTCCTGGACGGCGTTGGCGAAGTCGGCCTGCACTTCCTGGATGTGGCGGACGATGCGGCCGGGATCGATCTCGCCACCCCGCAGCGCGGCAATCTTCGTCACGGCCTCAACGTCATATGGGAACGAGAAGACGGCCGACTGCACGGAATCGATGATCGGTTCGTCGGCGGGACGCGCGTCCAGCGCGGCGCGGAACCAGTTCAACCCGGTGTAGTCGGCAAACAGCAGGTCGTGCTTGGACCGGAAGTGGCGATAGAACGTCCGCAGCGACACCCCGGCGTCCGCCGCGATCTGCTCGGCCGACGTCTCCTCGACGCCCTGCGCGAGGAACCGCACCAGGGCGGCCTGTATCAGCGCCTCCCGGGTGCGTTCGCTACGCGCCGTCTGCGCCGGCCTGACCATGCTCAGTAAGGTACCCCAGGCATTGTGTGTCAATATTGACAAAACTTCGGGATGAGGGTGACACTTCGCCCATGATCTGGCTCTACATTCACGCAATCCTCGGGATCGCCGTCATCGGCTGGATTATCGCGTCGAACCCGAGAATCTACGCCAAACCCGCCGACGGACCATGGTTCTCGGCGCTAGAACTCGTTTACTACGCGGCGGGCATCGCCTCGATCGTGCTGGGCTGGTATTTCAACATCCACTTCGTGCTCGCCGCGCACGGCGAGGGCAGCATCGTCTCGGGGCCGGCCAGCTACCCGCACTTCCTGGCGCAGCAGTTCGGCAACCCGGCGGCGGGATCCGGTAGCCAGGACTACATCATCGCGAATGTCATTCTGCTGCCGGTGTTTACGATCGTGGACGGCTACCGGCGCGGCGTGCGGCGCCCGTGGTTGTTCTTCGTGGCCAGCTTCTTCACCAGCTTTTCCTTCCCGCTGGCCTGGTACTTCGCCACGGCAGAACGAGTCCGCCGCCACGAGCGCAGCCGCGAGCCGGTGAACGCCTGACTCAGCGAGCCGTCTCGGCCCATCGCGCGGCCCAGCGCTCCAGCGGGGTCAGGGCCTTGCCGAGGGAGCGGCCCGCCTCGCTCAGCTCGTAGCTCTGGTCGTCCCGTTGGACGACGAGGCCCGCATCGGTCAGCTCGCCGAGGCGGTCGTAGAGGACGCTGGGCGACATGCCGTCGCAGCGGTCGCGCAACGAGCGGGCCCCGAGCGGGCCGTCCCGAAGCTCCCACAGGATGCGCAGCGACCAGCGCCGCCCGAGCAGGTCGAGGGCGGCCATCAGCGGACGCCCCGTCGTCGACCCGCGCACCGGGGTGCCCGGGCGGACCCCCGATTGACGTTTCGATTTCCGTAACGTAGTTTCGTTTTTCATGGTTACGGAAATAGTAACGCCTCGGATCGGCGCGAGCGAACCCCCCTATGAGCCGGCGGTGGCCGCCCAGCTGGACAAGATGATGCCGCCGGGCGTGCCGCCGATCGCGTTGTTTCGGACCGTGGTGCGCAACCTGCCCATGGCCGAAGCCATGACGCTGTGGGGCAGCTACGAGCTGAGCCGCGCGCTGTCGCTATCGCTGCGCGACCGCGAGATCGTCATCGACCGCACCTGCGCGCGGTGTGCGTGCGAGTACGAATGGGGAGTGCACATCGCGTTTTTCGCGGAAAAGGCGCGCCTCGACCGCGGCCAGATCCGCTCCCTGACCCATGGGACCCCCGACGACCCGTGCTGGGCCGCCGAGCGCGATCGGCTGTTGATTCGCGCGGTCGACGCGCTGTGCGACCACCGCGACATCGGCGACGCCCTGTGGGCGGCGCTGCGCGACGAGTTCGACGAACGCGAGATGCTCGACCTCACCATGCTGTGCGGCTGGTATCACGCGATCAGCTTCACCGCGCGCGCCGCGCGCGTGCCGCTGGAGGCGGGCAGCCCGACCTTCGCCGACGTCGGTTAGGGCTCGAGCACCTCGGTGCCCACGAAGGGAACCAGCGCGGCCGGCACCCGCACGCTGCCGTCGGGCCGCTGGTGGTTCTCCAGGATCGCCACCAGCCACCGGGTGGTGCCGAGCGTGCCGTTGAGCGTGGCGGCGATCTGCGGCTTGCCGTTGTCGTCCCGGTAGCGGGTGGACAGCCGGCGCGCCTGAAACGTGGTGCAGTTCGACGTCGACGTCAGCTCGCGGTAGGTCCCCTGCGTGGGAACCCATGCCTCACAGTCGAATTTGCGCGCCGCGGACGAGCCGAGGTCTCCCGCCGCCACGTCGATCACCCGATACGGCACCTCGATCAGGGCCAGCATCTCGCGCTGCCAACCCAGCAGCCGCTGATGTTCGGCCTCGGCATCGTCGGGGATGCAGTAGACGAAGCCCTCCACCTTGTCGAACTGGTGCACCCGGATGATGCCGCGGGTGTCCTTGCCGTAGCTGCCGGCCTCCCGCCGGAAGCACGAGGACCAGCCCGCGTACCGGCGCGGGCCGCCGGACAGGTCCAGGATTTCGTCGGAATGGTAGCCGGCCAGCGGTACCTCGGAGGTCCCCACCAGGTAGAGGTCGTCGGCCTCGACCCGGTACACCTCCTCGGCGTGGGCGCCCAGAAATCCCGTGCCCGCCATCACCTCCGGGCGCACCAGCACCGGCGGAATCATCGGGACGAAGCCGTTGTCGACGGCCAGCCGCAGCGCCAGCTGCAGCAGGCCGAGCTGCAACAGGGCGCCCCGGCCGGTCAGGAAGTAGAACCGCGAGCCGGCCACCTTGGCGCCGCGCTGCATGTCGATGAGGCCCAGCGCCTCGCCGAGTTCCAAATGGTCCCTGGGGCTTTCGATCACCGGCGGCTCGCCGACGATGTCCAGCACGCGGTAGTCGTCCTCGCCGCCGGCGGGCACCCCGTCGACGACGACGTTCGAGATCGCCATGTGTGCCGCGGTGAACGCCGCCTCGGCGTCGGCCTGCGCGGCCTCCGCGGCCTTCACCTGCTCGGCGAGCTCCCTGGCGCGCTGCAGCAGGGCCGGGCGTTCCTCGGGCGACGCGGCGCCCACGCTCTTGCTGGCGGCCTTCTGCTCGGCGCGCAGGCCGTCGGCGGCCGAAATCGCCGAGCGGCGCGCGGCATCGGCGGCCAGCAGGGCGTCCACGAGGGCCGGGTCCTCGCCACGGCTGACTTGCGAACGGCGCACGGCATCGGGGTCTTCCCGGAGCAGCTTCAGGTCGATCACGGCCCCGACACTACTTTTGCGGCCCGGACGAGATGGCAGAGCACCCGCCAACGCGGGCCCCACATACCACATCAGTAACTTTTGTCACGTCACTCAGGGCGCCCTGTCAGAATGGAGCCGATGTCGCAAGCGCCGGAGAAGGAAGTTTCGGAAGCCAGCGCCTCCAGTTCGGAGAACGCCGGCTCCCGCGACGACGCGACGAACCAACCGCCGAGCAGCTTCCGCTGGCCGCGCGGGTTGCAGGCGACGGCGACCAGGCGAGCGCTGTTGCTGACCGCGCTCGGCGGCCTGCTGATCGCCGGACTGGTCACCGCGATCCCGGTCGGCGGCGGCCCGGGGCGGCTGGCCGGCTACATCGACCCGGTGCCCAGCACCGGAACCAAGAGCGACGCCGCGTTCAATCGCGCCAAGGGCGGCGATTGCCTGATGTGGCCGGACGCCACCCCCGAGTCCGCGAGCATCGTCAACTGCACCGAGGACCACAAGTTCGAGGTCGCCGAGTCCGTCGACATGCGGACCTTCCCCGGCTCGGAGTACGGGCCCAGTGCCGCGCCCCCGTCGCCCGCCCGGATCCAGCAGATGACCCAGGAACAATGCGAGCCCGCGGTCCACAACTACCTGGGCCCCAAGTTCGATCCCAACAGCAAGTTCATGGTCAGCCTGCTGTGGGCCGGTGACCGAGCCTGGCGCCAGTCCGGTGACCGCCGCATGCTGTGCGGCCTGCAACTCCCCGGCGGCAACAACCAGCAGCAGGCGTTCAAGGGCAAGGTCGCCGACGTGGACCAGTCCAAGGTCTGGCCCACCGGCACCTGCCTGGGCATCGACCCGGCGATCAACCAGCCCACGGATGTCCCGGTCGACTGCGCGACGCCGCACGCGATGGAAGTCACCGGCACCGTGAACCTGGCCGAGAAGTTTCAAGGTCCGCTGCCCGCCGAGCCCGACCAGGACGGCTTCATCAAGGACGCGTGCACCAAGATGACGGACGCGTACCTGGCGCCGACCAAACTGCGCACCACCACCCTGACGCTGATCTACCCGACCGTGTCCCTGCCGAGTTGGTCGGCGGGTAGCCGCGAGGTCGCGTGCAGCATCGGCGCCACGCTGGGCAACGGCGGTTGGGCCACGCTGGTGAACAGCGCCAAAGGCAAGCTGCTGATCAACGGCCAAGCGCCAATCGCCCCACCCGACATTCCCGAGGAGCGGCTGACGATGCCGCCGATCCCGGTTCAGGCGCCGAGCCAGCCCACCCAGGCCAGCACCGCGCCCGACGCCATACCGCCGAACAACCAGCACCTGCCCGGGCAGCAGCCGGTCGCAACGCAACCGCAAGCGCCCGCAACGCAGGCCCCGGCCCCGCAGGACGTCCCGCCCCCGCAGGACGGCGGGGCGGCCCCACCGGCCAACCCGGCGCCGCAGGCGCCCAACCCGCCGGCGGAGGCGCCACCACCCGCCCCGGCTGAACCGGCCCCGGCCCCGGCGGGCTAGCCGCGTGCCCGTGCGGATGGATCCGCGCCGGTTCGACGAGCTGGTCTCCGATGCGCTCGACCTGATCCCGCCCGAATTGGCCGCCGCGATGGACAACGTCGTCGTGCTCGTCGAAGACCGCCACCCCGAGGACGCCGAACTGCTCGGGCTGTACGAAGGGGTGGCGCTGACCGAGCGTGACTCGGACTACGCCGGCTCACTGCCAGACGCCATCACGATCTACCGCGAGGCGCTGCTGGACGTCTGCGACTCCGACGACGACGTCGTCGAGGAGGTGGCGATCACGGTGATCCACGAAATCGCCCACCACTTCGGCATCGACGACAACCGGCTGGAGGAACTGGGCTGGGCCTGACGGGCGCGGCAACCCGATTTCGTCCGGACCGGATGTTATGAACGGTTCATGAGCGCTGAGTGTCGCGAGTGCCGGGCGGGCTTAGATCACTGCCACGGCACCATCATTCGTCATTCGTTGCGCCGGTGGGAATGCACCGAGCCGGACTGCGACAGCCCCGAGCTGGTGGTGCACACGTTCGTCGTCGACTGCGACGCCGTCGGCTGCGCGTGTACGGAAGAGTCGTCAGCCCATCGGATCGGTGCTTGAGCCGACCGCGTCGGCGACCGGGCTCGCGTCGGCCTGGGGGTAGAACGGCGGCGTCAAGGACCCCCAGCGCACGCAGCTCCACCGCCCGTCGGTGATCGGGGCCAGCACCACCGAATCGGCGTTCTCCAGGTGGTTGTCCAGCGCGAAATTGCCATCCACCCCGGCCAGGACCGCGGAAGCCAGCCGGATCGCCGCGCCGTGACTGACGACGACGATGTCGCCGTTCCAGTCGTCGTCGTCGAGGTAACGCAGCCGCAGCTCGGTCAGCACCGGCACGTAGCGGTCCAGGACGTCGTTGCCGGTCTCCCCGCCCGGCAGGGGCACGTCGAGATCGCCGCGATGCCACTGCTCGTAGATCGCGTTGAATTCCGCGACCGCCTCGTCGTCGCTGCGGTCTTCCAGCTTGCCGACCTGCACCTCGTGAATGCCGGTGAACTGCACGGCGCCCATCTCGAGTTCGGCGCCGATCACCTCGGCCGTCTGCGAGGCCCTCGTGGCCACGGAGTGCGCGAGCATCGCCGGGCGCCCCGAGCCGCGGGCGAACGCGCGGGCCTGGTCGCGGCCCAACGGCGTCAGCTCGGCCCCGGGCGGCCTTGTGTCGAGCCGGCGCTCGACGTTGCCGTAGGACTGCCCGTGCCGCAACAACACCAAGCGACCGCTCATCGCTCCGACCCCCCGGTCTCGAAACTCTGCTCGGGCTTGCCTTCGCGCAGCCGCGCGAGCCAGCGCGCCGCCTCGTCGGCCGGTGGCGGCAGCACCCCGGCGGCCGATCCCGTCGGCCAGGAACCCAGGTATCTCACATCCGCACAACGACGGTGCAGCGCCTTGAGTGCCTCGGCGACCGCGCCGTCGTCGATGTGGCCGACACAATCGGCGAAGAACAGGTAGGTTCCGAGCTCCGTTCTGGTCGGCCGGGATTCGATCCGGGTCAGGTCGATGCCGCGGATGCCGAATTCGGCCAGCGCGGACAGCAGCGCGCCCGGCACGTTGTCGATGCGCAGCACCACCGACGTTCGATCCGCTCCGGTGCGGGCCGGCGGCGGCCCGGGCAGCCCGATCAGGACGAAGCGGGTGCGGGCGTTCGGCTCGTCGACGACGCCGTCGGCCAGCGACCCCAGCCCCCAATGCTCGGCGGCCAGCGGCGAGGTGACCGCGGCGTCGGCCTGTCCCTCGGCCACCTGGCGCGCCGCGTCTGCGTTGGAGTAGGCCGGCCGCAGCTCGACGCCGGGCAGGTGGGCGGCCAACCACTGCCGCACCTGCGCCACCGCCACCGGGAACGCCGCCAGCGTGTGGACGTCGGCCGCGCCCAGACCCGCCTTGACGACGATGCTGAAGGCCACGTCCAGGGTGGTCTCGGCGAACACCTGCAGGGGCGAGCCGATCGCCAGGCTATCCAGCGTGGGTATCACGGAGCCGTCGATCGAGTTCTCGATCGGCACGCACGCGTAGTCGGCGTCACCGTCGCGGACCGCATTCAGCGCGGCGGGCGTGCTCTCGATCGGCATCGTGCGCACGGCACCCGGTCCCTGGTCGGGGACGAGGCCGGCGGCCGTGATTTGCAGCAGCGCCGCCTCCGTGAACGTCCCTTCGGGACCGAGGTATGCGATGCGGACCACGCCCCAACCCTAACGGCGCGCCACGTCAAACGGGTCTTGCGACGGGATGGGTCGTAAGTTAACTTAGGCTTACCTAATTTGCCTCGAGGAGTCCGATGCTTTCGCTGAGCCACCCCGCACCGACGACCGCAGAACGCATCCGCAGCGCCTGCGCCAAGGCCGCCGGCGCGCTCCTGGCCATCGAGGGCGCGGACCCGATCGCCACCCCGGTGCACCACCTGCTGGCCGACGGATCCTTCGCGGTCGTCCTGCCGGCCTCGCGCGATTGCCTGACCTCCGGATCGCAGGCGCTGCTGGAGCTGACAGACTATGCGCCGCTGCCGGTGCGCGAGCCGGTCCGTTCGTTGGTGTGGGTGCGCGGCCGCTTGCAGGAGGTCCCGGACGACGCGCTGACCGACACGCTGGACCTGATCGCCACCGAGGACCCGAATCCGGCCTTGCTCGAGGTCGAGACACCGCGGTCGGCGGCGTGCGCGGGAGGGCCTCGGTACCGGCTACTGCGGCTGGAGATCGACTCGGTGGTCGTCACCGACGCCACCGGCGCCGAGCCGGTCAGCGTGGCCGATCTGCTCGCCGCCCGTCCCGACCCCTTCTGCGAGATCGAGTCGAGCCTGCTGTGGCACCTCGACACCGTCCACAACGACGTCGTCGCGCGGCTGGTGTCGAAGCTGCCGCCGGGCGTGCGCCGCGGCCAGGTTCGCCCGCTCGGACTCGACCGATACGGCGTGCGGTTCCGCATCGAGGGTTACGACGGCGACCACGACGTCCGGCTGCCGTTCCACAAGCCGGTCGACGACATGACGGGGCTGCGCCAGGCCATCCGCGTGCTGATGGGTTGCCCGTTCATCAACGGGCTGCGAGCCCGCCGGTAGTCCCTGCACGTACGTTATCCGGGTGAACGGCGACCGCTCGCCCCAACGGCCGGTGCCGCCGCGCCGGCCCGAGCCGCCGCAGGCGATTCGCCGTGCCACCGGGCCGGCCGCCGACCCGCCGACCACCCCGCTGCGCCGGCCCGCGCCACCGCTCACCCCGGCACCGCCGTCGACTCCCCCGCCACGACCGGTCGGCCCGAGGGCCCGCCGCAAGCGCGGCCGCCGCCGCTGGGTCCGTGCGGTGGCGCTCACCGCCTTGATCGGCGCGCTGCTCGCCGGCGCCGGCATCGTCGGCGGCGCCATATGGTTCGACACCACGCTGCGGCGCGAGCAGGCGCTGACCGACTATCCCGACCGACCCGCGGCCGGCCGCGGGACGAACTGGCTGATCGTCGGCTCGGACAGCCGGCAAGGCCTCACCGCCGAGCAGCAGCAAGACCTGGCGACCGGCGGCGATGTGGGCAGCAGCCGAACGGACACGATCCTGCTGGTGCACGTGCCCGAATTCGGGTCGAGCACACCGGCAACGATGGTGTCGATCCCCCGCGACTCGTATGTGCTGATTCCGGGCCATGGCAAGGACAAGATCAACGCGGCGTTCGCGATCGGCGGGGCGCCCCTGCTTACCGAGACCGTGGAGCGCGCGACCGGGTTGCGCCTCGATCACTATGTCGAGATCGGATTCGGCGGATTCGCGAGCGTGGTCGATGCGCTGGGCGGCGTCACCGTGTGCCCGACCGCCCCGATCAGCGACCCGTTGGCCGGCATCGACCTGCCGGCCGGCTGCCAGAAACTGTCCGGCCGCGACGCCCTGGGGTACGTCCGGACGCGGGACACCCCGCGCGCGGACCTGGACCGGATGGCCAACCAGCGCGAGTTCTTGTCGGCGCTGCTGCACCGCGCCGCCAGCCCTGCCGTGTGGCTCGACCCGCTGCGCTGGTACTCGGTGCCCCGCTCGGCCGCGGGCGCGATGACCGTCGATCGGGGCGACCACGTGTGGGATTTGGCGCGGCTCGGCTGGGCGCTGCACGGGCCGACGACCGCGCTGACCGTCCCGATCGGCGAGTTCACCACCGGCGACGTCGGCGCGGTGGTGGTGTGGGACCACGATGCCGCCGGCAGGCTGTTCGACGCGCTGGCCTCCGACGCGCCGGTGCCGGGCTGATCAGATGCTGCCGTCGGCGGCGCGCGCCCGCTGCAAATAGGCCTTGGTGCGGCCCGGGTGGTGGGTGGCCAGCCAGGCCACGCCGACATCGCGGCAGAAGTCGATGTCCTCGTACTCGTCGACGTTCCAGCAGTAGACCGCGCGACCCTGCGCGACGGCGCGGTCCACCAGTTGCGGATAGTCCTTCAACGTCGCCAACGACGGCCCGACGGCGGTGGCGCCGACGGCCGTGGCCGCGCTGCTCGCCAAGTACCGGGCCGTTTTGCCGAGCAACACCGTCGGCAGCAACGGCGCGGCCCGCCGGATGCGCCAGACCGCCGCCGCCGAAAACGACATGACCACCGCGCGCGAGCGGTCCGCGGATGCGGGCGCGGCTATGCCGTAGCGATGGAGCAGGGCCAGGAGCTTGTTTTCCACCAGCGAGCCGTACCGGACCGGGTGCTTGGTCTCGACGAAGATCTTGACCGGCCGGTGCCAGTCCAGGACGAGCGAAACGAGGTCGTCGAACGTCAGCAGGCTGGTGTCGCCGTGCGTGCCGTCCTCACGCCAGCTGTCGTGCCAGGCGCCGTATTCGAGCTCGCGCAGCTGAGCGAGCGTCATCGTGCTGACCAAACCGGCTCCCGTCGAGGTCCGGTCCAGGCGGCGGTCGTGAACGCAGACGAGGTGGCCGTCGCGGGTCAGGCGCACGTCGCATTCCACGCCGTCGGCGCCCTGCTTGAGCGCGAGATCGTAGGCAGCCAAGGTGTGTTCGGGACGGGCGGCCGAAGCTCCGCGATGGGCAACGACAAAGGGATGCCCGGCGAGCACCTCGTCGGCCCACGTCATATCCCTATGCTGCCGGTTCCTGCCCCTCCAACTCAACCGGAGCGCTCGACGGGCGGCCTGCGGGACGGTCCGGTTCGACGATCACCCAGCGGTGTGCGGGACGGGCTACCGGTTTGCGCTCGAAGCCTTCGAAGACCCGGGCGATCGCGGCCACGGTGACCGCCGCGAACAGGTATGCGAACACCATCAGCACGGTGTTGTTCGCGATGCCCTGGGCGTCGGTGGCGAAGCTGGTGGCGATGGCGAAGATCGAAACGAGGTAGCTGACCAGCCACGCGATCCACCACTGCAGGATGGGTCGTTGCGCCCGGGCGTAATGCTCTTCGACGGTCGCCAGTTCGATGACGTACACCGGCGCCCAGAGCAGGTTCGCGAACGGCGCCAAGCAGCCCGCCCACAGCGCCCGGACGGAACGCGGCTCCGGCAGCCCATGGTGCGCGAAGGCGGCGGCCCGTCGCGCGATCAGCCACCGCACCAGCACCACCGCCGAGACGATCACCGCCACGATCGCCGCCACGCTGGCCAGCACCCCGAGCCAATCGGCGATGACGGCCACGACCGAGTTCAGCAGGGTGTTCCGGTTGTACACCAACAGCGCATACCGTGCGACGTACACCAGTGCAGCCGCGCTCAGAATCAGCACGCTCAAAAACAACGTGGTGCGCACGAGCGGTGCGGATGGCCCTGTCCGGGAAGGCTTTTCGGCCGCCGCCGCCGACGGCGCCTGGTCGACGCGGTCCGCCAAGCCCCAGCGCGGGATGACGGCGTAGCGCGGGGTGGGTCCCAGGAGCCGACGTCCGCGCCGCTGCGGCGGCGCGGCGCCGGGACGCACCGCGATCCACCGGAATCCGGGCGGCAGGCGCGGCGCCGTGCGCTGCCACGCTGGAGCCGCGGGCGGCCTGGGCGGCGGCGGGCTGCCCGCGGCACTCCATCGCGGGTCGGGGGACGGGGTGTCCGGCATGGGCGCCATCAGCGCCCCGCGGCAGCGTGGGCACCAGTCGCGGCGCCGGTCGCGCACGTTCCACCGCGTGCCGCACTGGGAGCACACCTGAATCACCGGACCAGGGTAGCGCTGGCGACGATGCGGGCCGCGGAAGCGGCCTGCGGTGGGGGCACCTCCCGCTTGCGGGGGAGAGCGGGGCAATCGAACACAGCGCTGGCGACACTGCAGGCCGCGCAAGCCGCCGGCGGAGGCCTCGAGCGGTTGCGGCAACACCAACAGTTGCATATGGCTATCCACAGTTTCCACAGGTTTATCCACAATCAGACCTTGGGTATGTACGGCGTCAACACGGCCTTTACCGACTGCCGCGGACCGCATCTGTGGATAACGCGCGGGTGGTACGGCTGTGCCATAAACAACCCCGTCGGCTACCAGAGCGAAATGCATTGCCCCGCTAAGCACCCCCAGATCACCCCGTCGGGATCGCCGGTGCCCGCCCGCTCCGCACTTCTCCGGCACGCGGTTACCCAGTGCGTTTTCCAACGGCAGTGTGAGGGGTTATGATCACCGTCACGAAAAATCGTTGTGACTCACCTCACTTGGGCGAGGTGGACGTGCAGGTGAAAGGCGCTTGATGGCGACGCATTCGTTTGGTCCGGGTTCGGCGGCCCCGTCGAACTCGTATTCCGGCTCGCCTGCCTGCAACCACAGCTATAGCGTCGCCGCGTTGCGCGCCGCGCTGGTGGCCCTGGCGCTGCTCGCCGTCCTCGTCGTCATCGTCTTGTCTTGAACCAAGGCCCGCCGGGTACCCCTCGCTAGCGGCCGTTCTTGCGGCGCGCGCGGTCATGGAGCAGGGTTGATAACGGCTGGCCGCCGCGTGGCAGCCCCGCGCAGGAGCGCCAAGACGATAACCGAAGAAAGGAATGCAGTGGCTGTATACAACTTGCCGGACTTGGATTGGGATTACGGTGCGCTGGAACCGCACATCTCCGGTCAGATAAACGAACTTCATCACGACAAACACCACGCCACCTACGTCAAAGGCGCCAACGACGCCCTGGAGAAGCTCGAAGAGGCGCGGGCCAAGGGAGATCACGCCGCGATCCTGTTGAACGAGAAGAACTTGGCGTTCAACTTGGGCGGTCACGTCAACCACACCATCTGGTGGAAGAACCTGTCCCCGAACGGCGGTGACAAGCCGACCGGAGAGCTCGCCGCGGCGATCGACGACGCGTTCGGGTCATTCGACAACTTCCGGGCGCAGTTTCATGCCGCCGCCACCACCGTGCAGGGGTCGGGCTGGGCGGCGCTTGGCTGGGACACGCTGGGTAACAAGCTGCTGATCTTCCAGGTGTACGACCACCAGTCGAACTTCCCGCTCGGGATCGTGCCGCTGCTGCTGCTCGACATGTGGGAGCACGCTTTTTACCTTCAGTACAAGAACGTCAAGGTTGACTTCGCCAAGGCGTTCTGGAACGTGGTGAACTGGGCGGATGTGCAGGACCGCTATGCGGCCGCGACCTCCAAAACCCAGGGACTGATCGCCGGCTGACCTCATCTCGAAACGGCGGGAGCGTCGCGCGGATTGCGCGGCGCTCCCGTCGTTTATCGGGCGTGAATTTGGGCACTTTGAAAAGATGTACGCCAGTGACCGTGTCGGGTTGCAAGGCGCCGAAGGCGCAGGCATGCTTAATTATTCGAGCTACCAGCGTGGTTATTCGAAACGAGGCGTCGCGCGGAGGTCGAGATGGAAACCGGGTCGGATCGACCGATAGGGATATCACCCTTTCATGCCCGCGGCGCCCTCAAGGGGTTTGTGATCTCCGGGCGATGGCCCGACTCGACCAAGGAGTGGGCCCAACTGCTGATGGTGGCGGTCCGGGTCGCGTCGCTGCCCGGATTGCTCTCCACCACAACGGTGTTCGGTGCCCGCGAGGAGTTGCCCGACGAACCCGAGCCGGGCACCGTGGGCCTGGTGCTGGCCGAGGGCACCGTCTTCGGCGAATCCGCCATCCAGCCAGGGTATTTCGCGGACCATCAGCCCCCTGCATTGCTGATGCTGCATCCACCGTCGGAAACGACGCCCTCGTTGCCGGAATGCAACGGGGCCGCGTCCGGGTGCGTGCTGCTGCCGGGACTGCCGTACCTCGGATTGGAGCACCGGGCCGCGTGGGTGGAGGCGGAGGCCGACGGAACCATCACATCGATGGTGAGCCGGGTGGGCGTCGACCCGATCAGCCATCCGGACACGGCGATCCTGGCGATGCTGCTTGCCGCGTAAGGGAATTCAAATCGCAGAATACGGCTGGCCGAAATCGGCCACCTTTCTTCCGCTCGCCCGACCTGCCCGCTAGCCTGTGAACCGTTAGCGAAGGGGAGTAGCCCCGAATCGTCGAGTCGACATACTGGCGCATAGCCCGGCCGGCGAACCGGTCCTCTGGTCCGGTGGGCGAGACCTTCGACCGATGTTCGGTGACCCGTCAGTCACCGACGACGTGTCGAAAGGTCGCCTGCCATGCTCGCCGCCACGCTCTTAACCCTCGGGGTGGTTTTCCTCGCCGAACTCGGCGACCGGTCCCAGCTGATCACCATGACCTTCGCGCTGCGCTACCGATGGTGGGTGGTGCTCACCGGCGTGGCGATCGCCGCCTGCCTGGTGCACGGGGTGACGGTGTGGATCGGCCATTTCCTCGGCACCACCCTCCCGGCGCGGCCGATGGCGTTTGCGTCGGCGATCGCGTTCCTGATCTTCGCCGTGTGGGCCTGGCGGGAGGGCACGGCCGGCGGCGAGACGGTCTCGACGAAGGGGGAATCCCGCTTCGCGCTGCTGACTGTGGTGTCCTCCTTCGTGCTTGCCGAGCTGAGCGACAAGACGTCGCTGGCGACCGTCTCGTTGGCCAGCGATCACGATTGGACCGGCGTCTGGCTCGGCTCCACCTTGGGGATGGTTCTTGCCGACGGACTGGCGATCGCGGCCGGGACGTTGCTGCATCAGCGTCTTCCCCAGCAGCTGCTGCACGCGATGGCCGGGCTGCTGTTTCTGTTGTTCGGCCTCTGGATGCTGTTCGACACCGCGCTGGGCCTGCGCTCGGTGGCCATCGCGGTGACCGTCGCCGTCGCGCTGGTCGCCGCCGCCGTGGCCGCGGCGCAAACTCTGCGGCGGCGCCGGATAGAGGCCGCACCCGCCGGGGGGTCACCGGACATCGGCTAAAGTGCCGTCGGCGCACCTTCCCTACGCTGTCGCGACCCCGGAGACGCCCCAGGGGTATCTTCCGGGGGCGATTAGGTGCACCCGCGGCCCGTTTTGTGGGCGTGTCACCGACTTGACAGCAAAGGTTGTCGGCGGTGGACGGCCGTTGCGCGCTGGTTGCCGTGCAATCGCCTAGCATCCTCGCTCGAGGCGCGCGTCCACCCGTGGTGCCGAGCGCCCGCCACGTCCGTCCGCAACCCGAACGCTGCGGATAACCTGTGAGTTTCGGTTATTTAGTGGACACCCCAGCGAATTAGTTAGACGCTCGTCAAGTGGGTATTCGGCAGTTGTCAGCAATGCCGGTCCCCCACCACCCGGGGTTTGCACCTGGATGCGGACCCAAACCGCCGCTACGATGATCAGCAAATACACCTCGGCAATAGTTCACTTCTACAGCCAAGTGGAGGTCATATCGATGAGCACGACGTTCGCCGCCCGCCTGAATCGCTTGTTCGACACGGTGTATCCACCAGGGCGCGGGCCGCACACCTCGGCGGAGGTGATCGCGGCACTGAAGGCGGAGGGCATCACGATGTCGGCTCCCTACCTGTCCCAGCTACGTTCGGGCAACCGCACCAACCCCTCGTCCGCGACCATGGCCGCCCTGGCCAACTTCTTCCGAATCAAGCCGGCCTACTTCACCGACGACGAGTACTACGAGAAGCTCGACAAGGAGCTGTCCTGGCTGGCGACGATGCGCGATGACGGTGTGCGCCGCATCGCCCTGGCCGCGGTCGGGTTGTCCCCGCAGGCACAGCAGGACGTCGTGGAGCGGGTCAAGGAACTGCGCCGCGCCGAACACCTGGACGCCTAGCGCACGCTCGGGCCCGCCCGGTTGTACGCCCCGACCTGAACGGCTGCCGTCGGCGCATGCCGATTAGGGTTGGCTTTCGGATCGCGCACACGCGAGCGATGGACGACGAAGCCAGCGAGATTACCGGGAGGCGGCCGGCAATGGGCCTGTTCCGCAAGCGAAAGAGTCGCGCGACGCGTCGCGCCGAGGCCCGAGCGATCAAGGCCCGCGCCAAGCTCGAGGCCAAGCTGGCCGCCAAGAACGACGCCCGCCGGCTCAAGGCCGACCGGCGCGCCGCCGAAAAGGCCCTCAAGGCACAGATCAAATCGCAGCGGGACAGCGACCGGACGGCGTTGAAGGTCGCCGAGGCCGAGCTCAAGACCGCACGGGAGGGCAAGTTGCTGTCGCCTACTCGGATCCGCCGGGTGCTGACCGTATCTCGGTTGCTCGCGCCCATCCTGACGCCGCTGATCTACCGCGGCGCGATGGCCGCGCGCGCGGTGATCGACCAACGGCGCGCCGATCAGCTGGGCGTCCCGTTGGCGCAGATCGGCCAGTTCTCCGGGCAGGGCGCCCAGCTGTCGGCCCGGATCGCCGGGTCGGAGAAGTCGCTGCGGGTGGTGCAGGAAAAGAAGCCCAAGGATGCCGAGACCAAGCAGTTCGTCGGCGCCATCACCGAACGGCTCAGCGACCTCTCGGCGGCCGTCACCGCCGCGGAGAACATGCCGGCCGCGCGACGGCGGGCGGCGCACGCGGCGATCTCGTCGCAGCTCGACGGCATCGAGGCGGACCTGATGGCGCGCCTCGGACTGACGTGAGCGCCGCGCGCGTCCTGATCGCGGTCGCAGCGCTCTATCTCGCTTCGGCGGCGGGCATCCCGACGGCGTGGGCGCACGTGCACGCCAGCAGCGACAACCCGGTCCGCGGCGCCATGGCGATCGTCACCTTCCAGGTGCCCAACGAATCCAATACGGGTGCGGCGACCACCGCGCTGACCGTCGGCCTGCCCAACGTGGCCGCGGCGAGCACCGAAACCGTTCCCGGATGGACGGCCCGGCTGGACCGCGACGCGGCGGCCGGCACCGTCCGCTCGGTGACCTGGACCGCCGCGCCCAACGCCGGGATCGCACCGGACCAATTCGCGCTGTTCCGGATCTCGGTGCAACTGCCCGACTCCGACACCGTCAGTTTCCCGGCCACCCAGACCTATTCCGACGGCACGGTCGTGAAGTGGGACCAGCCGCCGCTGCCCGGCGGCGGTGAACCGGAACACCCGGCACCCGCGTTGACGCTCAGCGCGACGGCCGGGGCACCGCACGAGCACCACCACCCTGCGGCGGCCGCGCCGCCGAGGTCATCGGACACCACCGCGCGCGTGCTGGGCGGCGCGGCGCTGGCGCTGGCCGTCCTGGGCGTGGCCCTGGCCGTGGTCCGCCGCCGGGCATGACGCGCTGGGCGCTCGCCGCCTGGGCAGGCCTGCTGCTGGCCGCCATGATGTCCACCGCGATCTTCACCGCCCAACCGGCGTCCGCGCACGCGGCGCGGTTGTCCGCCGACCCCGCGGACAACGCGGTTCTCACGACCGGTCCCGCCCGGGTGACCGCGACGTTCAACGAGCGGTTGCAGACGACGTTCGCGGCGATGACGGTCGTCGGACCCGACGGCAACCAGTGGTCGAGCGGGGAACCCAGCGTGCAGGGCGCGGTCGTCGGCGTCGGCGTGCGGCCGCTCGGCCCGGCCGGCACCTACACGGTGAATTACCGCGTGACCTCCGCGGATGGCCACGTGGTGTCGGGGTCCTGGTCGTTTCGGCTGACGGTGCCCGGCACCGGAACGCCCGGACCGCCCACGGCGGGTCCCGACGGCGGTGGGGGCATTCCGGCATGGCCGTTCGCGGTGGCGGCCGTGGCCCTGGTCGCCGCAGGCGGCTGGTGGGCGGTGCGCCGCAGACCCTGAGCGCACTGGCCGACGAGGCCGTCCCGCGCCTCCTGGCATGATGGGACGCGAGCAACCCGGCCCGCGCGAAAGAACTCTAGAGAGCTGCAAAGGAGCGGCCGCATGGCAGACCCGCAGGACGAACCCAACAGCGAACCCGACGGCGCTTCGACACCACCGGAGAAGAAACCTCCCGCCAAGGCCGCCAAGAAGGCGGCGAAAGCGCCCGCTAAAAAGGCACCTGCGAAGAAGGCACCGGCGAAAAAGGCGGTCGCCAAAAAAGCGCCCGCCAAGAAGGCCCCCGCCAAAGCTGCGCCGCCTGCGCCGCCGCTCGGCATACAGCAGCGGATCGAGACCAACGGTGAACTCGCCGCTGCCGCCAAAGACGCTGCCGCACAAGCAAAATCGACCGTCGAGGGTGCCAACAACCCGGTCGCGCCCCAGGCCCCGCCGGCCGCACCCGGCCAATCCCCGGTGCCGCTGGTCGTGGCCGTGGCGCTCAGCCTGCTGGCGATCCTGCTGATCCGGCAGCTGCGGCGCCGCTGAGGTGGCGGTTTCATTTCGGCCGACCGCCGACCTCGTCGATGCCATCGGCCCCGACGTACGCAGCTGCGACCTTCAATTCCGCCAGTTCGGCGGCCGCTCGAAATTCGCCGGGCCCGTGAGCACCGTGCGCTGCTTCCAGGACAACGCGTTGCTGAAGTCGGTGCTCTCGGGGCCGGGCGACGGCGGGGTACTCGTGATCGACGGCTCGGGTTCGCTGCACACCGCGCTCGTCGGCGACGTCATCGCCGAATTGGCCCGCTCCAACGGCTGGGCCGGGCTGGTCATCAACGGCGCCGTGCGTGACGCCGCCGCGCTGCGGGGCATCGATATCGGCATCAAGGCGCTGGGCACCAATCCCCGCAAGAGCAGCAAGACCGGCGCCGGAGAGCGCGACATCGAAATCAGCCTCGGCGGAGTGACTTTCGCGCCCGGCGATATCGCCTACAGCGACGACGACGGCATCGTCGTGGTGCTAGCAGACTAAACTGACACGGCCGCAGTGCTTTTGGCGAACCGCAGGCCCTCGTCGGCGATCTTGCCGCGCCGGATCAGTTGGATGTCGCGCACGTAGTTCTGGTTCAGCCGCCACGGCGTGCGGGATCCCTGCTTGGGCAACTCGTCGAGCGAGCGGAGCACGTAGCCGGGAGTGAAGTCCATGAACGGACGCTCTTCGACGTCGGAACCCGGGTGCTCGACGACCACGGTGTCAAAACCGTTGTCGTCCATGTAGTTCAGCAGCCGGCAGGCGAACTCGGACACCAGGTCGGCCTTCAGCGTCCACGACGCATTGGTGTACCCGACGGTGTAGACCATGTTCGGCAGCCCGGACAGCATCATGCCCTTGTACGCCATCGTCTTGGTCAGGTCTACCGGCTGCCCGTCGATGGTCACGGTCGCGCCGCCGAACAGCTGCAGGTTCAAACCCGTTGCGGTGATGATGATGTCGGCGGGCAGCTCCTGACCCGAGTTGAGCCGGATGCCGGTCGGGGTGAATCGGTCGATGGTGTCGGTGACCACGTCGGCCTTGCCCTTCCGGATGACGCGAAAGAGGTCGCCGCTGGGGACGAGGCACAGCCGCTGGTCCCACGGGTTGTAATGCGGGCCGAAGTGCTTCTGCACGTCGTACCCCTCGGGAAGCTGGCGCTGCACAAAGCCGAGCAGGATCTTTCGCATCCGCTGCGGCCACTTCTGACAGGCCGCGTAAAGCGCCGCCTGGCGCAGCACGTTCCGCCAGCGAATCGCGGTGTACGCCTGCTTCTCCGGCAGCAAGCGGTTGAGCCGCTCGGCCAACTTGTCCCGCTTCGGCTGCGAGACGATGTAGGTCGGTGACCGCTGCAGCATCGTGACGTGCTTGGCGCCCGACTCCGCCATCGCCGGAATCAGGGTGACCGCGGTCGCGCCGCTGCCGATCACGACGACGTTCTTGTCCGTGTAGTCGAGGTCCTCGGGCCAGTGCTGCGGGTGGATGATCGGGCCCTGGAAATCCTCCGAGCCGGCGAACTTCGGCGCGAATCCCTGTTCGTAGTTGTAGTAGCCACTGCACAAGAACAGGAAGTTGCACGTGATTGTGCTTGGCGCGCCGTTGTTTTCGACCTGCAGCGTCCAGCGGTTCTCCGCGTTGGACCAGTCGGCGCTGACCACCCTGTGGTTGAGCCGGATGTGCTCATCGATGCCATACATGGCCGCGGTGCCCTTGACGTAGTCGAGGATCGGCCCGCCGTCGGCGATGGCCTGGCGCTCGGTCCACGGGCGGAAGCGGAAGCCCAGCGTGTACATGTCGGAGTCGGAACGGATGCCCGGGTAGCGGAACAAATCCCAGGTGCCCCCCATGGCCGCGCGCTTCTCCAAGATGGCGTAGCTCTTGGTCGGGCAGCGGTCCTGCAGGTGCCAGGCGGCGCTCACGCCGGAGATGCCGGCCCCCACGATGACGACGTCGAGGTGCTCAGTCATGTCCCCACGCTATCAACACACTGTTGAGCCAGTCAACGGCCTGTCGAAACTTTCGACTCCATGTAAAGTAACCCCCGTGACTGCCGTTGGCCCGACTCGCGCCCTCCGCGGGCGCCGCGCCCTGCGCCCCACCGGGGACGACCGCGAGCAGGCGATCCTGGCGACCGCCGAGCGCCTGCTCGAAGAGCGCGGGTTCAACGCCATCTCGGTCGACGACCTGGCCAAGGGCGCCGGCCTTTCGCGGCCGACCTTCTACTTCTATTTCAAGTCCAAGGAGGCGGTGCTGCTGTCGCTGCTGGAGCCGGTCATCGCGCGCGCCGACTCCGAGTTCGACGGCGCCGTGCAGCGCCTCCCCGAGGACCCGCGCCGCGTGTGGCGCAACGGCATCAAGGCGTTCTTCGTGGCGTTCAGCACGCATCGCGCGCTGGCGCGTGCCGCAACCGAGGCGCTGGCCACCAGCTCCGAGCTCCGTTCGGTGTGGCTGGGATTCATGCAGAAATGGATCGACCAGACCGCGGCGATGATCACCGCCGAACGCGCGCGCGGCGCCGCCCCGGAGACCATCCCCGCCGCCGACCTCGCGACCTCGCTGAACCAGATGAACGAGCGCACGATGATGGCCGCGCTGGCCGCCGAGAAGCCGGCCGTCGACGAGGAACGCGTCGTCGACACGCTCACCCACATCTGGGTCACCAGCATCTACGGCCAAACCGTTTAGCCGTCGGACGCCCGTGCGAACATACGTTCGTGCGGTGCGATGCATCCATCCTGCACGCGGACCTGGACTCGTTCTACGCGTCCGTCGAACAGCGCGACGACCCGACGTTGCGCGGCCGCCCGGTGATCGTGGGCGGCGGCGTCGTGCTGGCCGCGAGCTACGAGGCCAAGGCCTACGGCGTGCGCACGGCGATGGGCGGGTCCCAGGCGCGGCGGCTGTGCCCGCACGCCGTCGTCGTACCGCCCCGGATGAACGCCTACAGCCGCGCCAGCGACGCCGTGTTCGAGGTGTTCCGTGACTGCACACCGGTCGTGGAGGCGCTGTCGGTCGATGAAGCGTTTCTCGATGTCGGCGGGCTGCGCCGGGTCTCCGGCACCCCCACCCAGATCGCGCACAGGCTGCGCGCCGACGTGCGCAGTCGCGTCGGGCTGCCCATCACCGTCGGGATCGCGCGGACGAAGTTCCTCGCCAAAGTGGCCAGCCAGGAGGCCAAGCCCGACGGGCTGCTGCTGGTGCCGCCCGATCAGGAGCTGGCGTTCCTTCGCCCGTTGCCGGTGCGCCGGCTGTGGGGCGTCGGCGCGGTGACCGCCGAGAAGCTACACGCGCACGGCCTGGCGACGGTCGCCGACGTCGCCGAGCTCAGCGAGTCGACGCTGGCGTCGCTGCTGGGGCCCGCGATGGGCCGCCAGCTGTATGCGCTGTCCCGCAACATCGACCGTCGCCGGGTGAGCACCGGGGTGCGACGGCGGTCCGTGGGCGCGCAGCGGGCGCTGGGCCGCGCGGGCAATCGCATGTCGGCCGCCGAGATCGACGCCGTGGTGGTGAACCTGATCGACCGGATCACCGCTCGGATGCGTACGGCGGGCCGCACCGGCCGCACGGTGGTGCTGCGCCTGCGCTTCGACGACTTCGGCCGGGCGACGCGCTCGCACACCTTGCCGTGGGCCACCTCGTCGACGCAGCCCATCCTGGCCGCCGCCCGGCAGCTGGTCGCGTCCGCGGCTCCCCTGATCGCGCAGCGCGGGCTGACGTTGGTGGGGTTTGCGGTATCGGGGATCGACCGCAGCGGCGCCCAGCAGCTGATGCTGCCGTTCGGCGAGGACGCGGGCCGAATCGAAATCGACGACGCGATCGACCGGGTTCGCCGCCGGTATGGCAAATCCGCGCTCACGCCCGCCGTATTGATCGGGCGTGACGCGGGCTTCGAAATGCCACATCTGCCCGACTAATTGTGCTTCTACGGCGCGTGTCATTTCTCTGCCTATGCAGCCACGACATATGCGCCTTGGCGTCGATTGCCAGTTTGCCGCTGAGCGTGAGCGCCGCCGGTCGTCAATACCGCAGCAGTGCGTGGCCAAAAGTCAAATAAGGTGGCGGGGCTCCGCGGTTGCCTGCTTTATTTCGGTTAAGGGCTTCGCGCAACGAACCACAGCCGACGCGAAGGGGCATTCGTCACACGCCGGCCCAGTAAGCCATTTCGCGAGCCGCCCATGGACCGCGGTGCCACAACAAATTCGGCGCAGTTTGCTAAGCGAAACTGCTTCCAAACTTCGAACTGAAAGCGTAGATTTTCGGCTACCCGTAGATCTTCGTGGCAGTTCCCCGACAAAGGAGCCGTGCATGTCGTTTGTCCTGATATCCCCTGAAATCGTCACCAGCGCTTCGTCGGATTTAAGCGGGATCGGATCGGCAATCAAATCCGCCCACGCGGCGGCGGCAGGCTCGACGACATCGGTATTGGCCGCGGCCGAGGATGAGGTTTCGGCGGCGATTTCTCAGGTGTTCGGCAATTACGGCCAGGAGTTTCAAGCGCTCAGCGCCCAGGCGACGCTTTTTCATGATCAGTTTGTGCAGTCGTTGACGGCGGGTGTGGGGCAGTATTCGGCCACGGAGGCGGCCAACGCGGACCCGCTGACTTCATTGCTCGGTGAAATCCAGAGCCTGGGGTTGCCGCCCGGTCCGGTCAAGCTGCTGACAGGCCGCCCGCTGATCGGCAACGGCGCCAACGGGGCGCCGGGCACCGGGCAGGCCGGCGGCGACGGCGGCTGGCTGATCGGCAACGGCGGCAACGGGGGATCCGGCGGGCTCGGGCAGGCGGGCGGGGCGGGCGGCTCGGCGGGACTGTGGGGCCGCGGCGGTGACGGCGGGGCCGGCGGAAACGGCAAGCCCCTCACCAGCCCCGCAGGCGGGAACGGCGGGGCGGGAGGAGCCAATGGATGGCTCGGCGGCGGTCCAGGCGGGGCAGGCGGCGCCGGCGGCGCTGGCATCACTGCCGCGTTCGGCGGCGGCGGGCATGGCGGAGCCGGCGGCCACGGTGGGGCAGGCGGCGCGAACGGCGGCGCTCGGCGGGCATGCCGGGGCGGGCGGCCCGGGCGGCAACGGCGGCCTGGGCGGCTCCGGCGGCACCGGTGCGGACGGCGTCAACAACCTACCCACCCTGCTCGGCGGCAGCGGGGGAATCGGTGGCGATGGCGGTGATGCCGGTGCCGGTGGGGCCGGTGGCACCAATGGAGCGTTCCTGCTCGGGCAGATCGGCGCCGGTGGCCAGGGCGGCACCGGGGGCGACGGGGGCACCGGCGGCACCGGCGGCGCCGCGGACGGCGCCCTGGCCAAGGGATATGCCGGCCAAGGCGGCCAAGGTGGGCATGGCGGCGCCGGTGGTGCGGGCGGCAACTCCAGCGGCGGAATCAACGGCACCGGCGGCGGCGGGGGCCACGGCGGCGCCGGCGGTATCGGCGGTCAAGGCGTAACCGACCCCGCCAGCGGCAACGAAGTCTTTGCCGGCGGCGGGGGTGGCGGCGGTGCCGGCGGCACGGGCGGCCACGTCGGTGGCGGCGGGATCGGGGGTGGCAGCGGCACCGGCGGCGACGGCGGGACCGGCGGCCGCGGCGGCATCGCCTTAACGACGGCTGGAGGTCTCCCCCAGGCTGTCGGAGTCGGCGGTGAGGGTGGCAGCGGCGGTGCCGGCGCGACGGGCGGCGGATCAGGCGGCGCCGGCGGCGGCGGCGGCGCGGGCGGTACCGCAATATTGACCAACTCCGCGGGCGGCGGCGGGGGCGGCGGCGGCGGCGCGGCTACCGCCAGCGGCACCGCCGGAGATGGAGGCGTCGGCGGCTCCGCGTTAAACCTCACTCAGACCGCTGCGCTTAGTTTCGGGGGAAGCGGTGGCGGCAACGGCACCGGCGGCGGCGGTGGCGGCGGTGCGGTCGCCAACGCGAGCTCCTTCCCCGGCAACGTCGGCACAGACGGTGCCAGCGGGGGGACGGGCGGCATCGGCGCCAACAACGGTGTTTTCCACAACAGCGGAGGTGACGGGGGCACCACTGGCGTTGGCGGCTCCGGCGGGCACGGCGTGGTTGTCAACAGCAACGACGGGGGCACCGGCCAGCCCTAACCAAGTCGTCCGCGAGGCGGGCTCGAGCCGAGCAGCCGCAAGAATCTCGCAAGTCGCCGACTTTAATCTACGGCCCCACAAGGGATTAGGAGCCGTAGATGTCCTCTTTCGTGCAGGTAGACCCGGAGATTCTCACCGCCGCGTCCGCGGACTTGGACGCGATCGGGTCCGCGATCAGGTCGGCCAATACGACCGCCGCCGCCTCGACGACCTCGGTGGTGGCCGCGGCGCAGGACGAGGTCTCGGCCGCGATCTCCCAGCTGTTCGGCAGCTATGCCCAGGAGTTTCATTCGCTCAGTGCTCAAGCGGCGCTTTTCCACGACCAATTCGTGCAGTCGCTGACCTCGAGCGGCGGGCAGTATGCGGCCGCCGAGGCGGCCAATGCCGACCCGCTGACGTCCCTCGTCGGTGAATTCCAGAGCCTGGGGTTGCCGCCCGGCCCGGTCAAGCTGCTGACGGGACGCCCGCTGATCGGCAATGGGGCCAACGGTGCGCCGGGCACCGGGCAGGCGGGCGGCGACGGCGGGTGGCTGATCGGCAACGGCGGCAACGGCGGGTCCGGCGGCGCCGGGCAGGCCGGCGGGAACGGCGGCTCGGCGGGATTGTGGGGCCACGGCGGTGACGGCGGGGCCGGCGGAAACGGCAAGGCCCTGATCGGCGGTGCCGGCGGGAACGGCGGGGCCGGCGGTGCCAGCGGATGGATCGGCGGCGGTCCGGGCGGTGCCGGCGGAGCCGGCGGGACGGGCGGCGCGAGCCTCTTCGGCGGGACCGGCGGCCACGGCGGGGACGGGGGCGCCGGCGGCGCGAATCGGCAGCTGGTTTCCCTGTTCGGTGCCGGCGGCGCGGGCGGCGCGGGCGGCCTCGGCGGCCAGGGCGCAGCCGGAATCGACAACGCCGTCGCCGGCGGTACCGGCGGGCCGGGCGGCCACGGCGGAGCCGGGGGCCATGGCGGAGTCGGCGGCGCCAATCAGGCGTTGCTGGGCGGGGCCGCGGGCGTGGGCGGCCTCGGCGGCGACGGCGGACACGGCGGACATGGCGGTGGCGGCGGAAGCGGCACCGCGACAGGCGGAACCGGCGGTGTCGGCGGCGATGGCGGTGCCGCCGGTGCCGGTGGGGCCGGCGGCGCCGGGGGAGGGCTCTTCGGGCAGGCCGGCAGCGGTGGCTCGGGCGGCACCGGCGGAGGCGGCGGTACCGGCGGCACCGGGGGCAACGTCAGCGGAAACGTCTTCGGCAGTGTGGCCGGCCAAGGCGGGCAAGGTGGCCACGGCGGCGCCGGCGGAGCCGGCGGCAATTCCAGCGGAAGCGGGCACAACGGCGATGGTGGCGGCGGTGGCGCCGGCGGCGACGGCGGCTTCGGCGGCAGCGGCGTGACCGGAACCGGCACGAACCACTCCACCTACGGCGGCGGTCGTATTGGCCGACCTGATCGCGGACCCGATCGCGTCCAAGTCCGCGGACGCGG
>NZ_LZKE01000067.1:0-37518 GCF_001672675.1 Mycobacterium sp. E2327 | reverse complement strand
GAAACATGCCGTCGACGTCCTCCGGGCGGGCCACGCCCTCGGCGACCACGGCCAGCGACTCGCGCTTGATGGCCGCCCAGATCCGGTTGAAGATGAAGCCGGTGGACTCCTTGCGCGCCTCGAAGGGGAAGACGCCGAATTCCGGCAGCACGGCCAGCAGCGTGTCGAGGAGCCCGCGGTCGGTCTGACCGTCGGACATCAGGTCGACCGCGTTGACCTCCGGCGGCATGTAGAAGTGCACGTTGCACAACCGGGTTTTGTCGCGGACGCCGGCGGCCATCAGGCGCGAGGGGTACGACGAGGAATTGGTGCCGAAGATGGTGTCGGGCGGCGCCGCTTGATCAATCTGGTCCCATGTCGCGATCTTGATCTCGAGCTTCTCCGGGACGGATTCGATGACGAGCCAGGCGTCGGCCAATGCCTCCTCGAGCGAACCCGCGCCGGCCGCGCTGCCCGCTTCGCCGAAGCCCCGGTCGGCCACTACCTTCGGCAGCGTCTCGGTCACGTATTGCACGGCGGCGGCGCGCTGTTCGGCGCGCGGCGCGAAGATCCGAACGGTTCCGCCGCGGGTGGCGAACATGAGCGCGATGCGCCGGCCCAATGTTCCGGCTCCGATCACCGCGACCGGGCGGTGCTGGATGTCCTCGAACGTGTACGTGTACGAACCACTCACACGAACACACTAAGCCGCGCCCGCACGCGAAGCTCCGTCGCCGAAACACAAACGATGCGCCGAGGATTGTCGCGCGAAGACAGTCGATTACTACAGCACGATCCCGGCGGCGTTGCCCAGGATGATCTGCTGGCCACCGGGCGGCAGGTAGCCGCCGGTCGGCCCGTAGACGCCGTAGATCGGGTCGGTGGCTCCCATCTCCGGCGGCGCGCCAGGCTCAGGACTGGTGCACGATGGTAGCGAGGTTGCCGGCTACAGGAGCTTCATTTGCTCCGATCGCTCTTCGACCGGCTCTAGCAGCTGCGGCCCGTTGTTGCGCACGCTGTTGACCAGCGTCGACACCTCGCGCATGCGGATGTCCCGCACGTCGGGTGGTCGGGTGAGCAGCTCCTCGTCGATGGGGGCGTCCGGGTCCAGCCAGCGGTCCCAGTCGCGTTCGGGCAGCGCCAGCGGCATGCGGTCGTGGATCTCGGCGAGTTCGCCCGGCGCGTCGGTGGTGATGATCGTGCAGCTCAGCAGCGGCGAACCGTCATTGGCTGGTTTCCAGACCGACCACAACCCCGCCATGAACAGCGGCTCGCCGTCTTCGCGGTACATGAAGAACGGCGTCTTGGCCGACTTCTTGCCGGTGCCGTCGGAATTGACGCGCCACTCATAGTAGCCGTCCATCGGGATCAGGCAACGCTTCGACTTGGCGCTCGAGCGAAAGGCGGGCGAGCTGGTCACCTTGTCGGCGCGGGCGTTGATCAGCAGCGGGCCCTTGCCCTCCGGCGCCCCGTCGGGGCCGGCCTTGACCCACGGCGGGATCAGGCCCCAGCGCATCAGCCGGACCCGCCGCGTGGGGTCGTCGTCGGGCTCGGTGTGGCGGGTGACGACCGTCGCGATGGTCGCGGTCGGGGCCACGTTGTAGTTGGGCTCGCCCGCGCGTTCAGACGCCCCGGTCGCCTCGTCGATCGCCTTGATCTTCTCGGCCAGCTTGGCCGGATCGGTCGTCACGGCAAAACGTCCGCACATAACCTCCATAGTGCTCCGCACCCGATCCCTGAGTGCCCGGTACGGCAGGATGAAGCACGTGAGCTCGTGGACGGCCCCCCAGGCGACCGCACCGGTGCGCGCGACCGTCACGGTTCCGGGCTCGAAGTCGCAGACCAACCGGGCGCTGGTGCTGGCGGGGCTGGCGGCCGCGCAGGGGCAGGGCACCTCGACCATCACGGGCGCGCTGCGCAGCCGCGACACCGACCTGATGATCGGGGCGCTGCGCACCCTGGGCCTGCGCGTCGACGGGCCCGGCTCCGACCTGACGGTGAGCGGCGCGATCGCCCCGGCGCCCGGCGCCACGGTGGATTGCGGCCTGGCGGGCACGGTCCTGCGTTTCGTTCCGCCGCTGGCGGCCCTGGCCGATTCGGTCGTCGAGTTCGACGGCGACGAGCAGGCCCGCGCCCGGCCCATCGCCCCGCTGCTGGACGCCCTGCGCGGCCTGGGCGTGAAGATCGACGGGAACGGTCTGCCCTTCCGGGTCCAGGGCGGCGGGTCCGTCGCGGGCGGCACCGTGGCCATCGACGCCTCGGCGTCCTCGCAATTCGTTTCGGGCCTGCTGTTGTCCGCGGCGTCGTTCACCGGCGGCCTGATGGTCCAGCACACCGGGGCGGCGGTGCCGTCCGCCCCGCACATCGCGATGACGATCGTGATGCTGCGCCAGGCCGGGGTCGACGTCGACGACTCCGTTGCCAACCGCTGGCGGGTAGCGGCCGGCGCGGTCGCGGCCCGTCACTGGGAAGTGGAACCCGACCTGACCAACGCCGTCCCGTTCCTGGCGGCGGCCGTGGTCAGCGGCGGGACGGTGCGCATCACCGGCTGGCCGTCGAGGAGCGTGCAACCCGCCGGCGACATCCTGAGCGTCCTGGGCAAGATGAATGCCGTTGTGACGCAAACTGATTCGTCCCTCGAGGTGAGCGGGTCGCCCGATTACGCCGGGTTTGACGTCGACCTGCGCGCGGTCGGAGAGCTGACGCCGTCGGTGGCGGCGCTGGCCGCGCTGGCCACCCCGGGATCGGTGTCACGCCTGTCCGGGATCGCCCACCTGCGGGGCCACGAGACCGATCGGCTGGCCGCGCTGAGCGCCGAGATCAACCGCCTGGGCGGTGACTGCGCCGAGACGCCCGACGGCCTGGTGATCACCGCGAAACCGCTGCACGCCGGCACCTGGCGCGCCTACGCCGACCACCGGATGGCGATGGCCGGCGCGATCGTCGGGCTGCGCGTCGCCGGGGTGGAGGTGGACGACATCGGCTCGACCGGCAAGACCCTGCCGGAGTTCCCGCAGCTGTGGGCCCGCATGTTGGCGCCCGGTGACGATGCGGGCCGCATCGGCGGCCCGAGGAGGAGGCGGGCAATCGAGCCGGAGCCCGGCGGTTGAGGCCCGGCGACTACGACGAGTCCGACGTCAAGGTCCGCTCCGGCAGGGGCTCGCGACCGCGAACGAAGACCCGTCCGGAGCACGCCGACGCCGAGGCCGCCATGGTGGTCAGCGTCGACCGCGGGCGCTGGGGGTGCGTGCTGGGCGGCCGGCCCGATCGCCGGGTCACCGCCATGCGGGCGCGCGAGCTGGGCCGCACCCCGATCGTCGTCGGCGACGACGTCGACCTGGTCGGCGACCTGTCCGGGCGCACGGACACCCTGGCCCGCATCGTGCGCCGCGGCGAGCGGCGAACGGTGTTGCGGCGCACCGCCGATGACACCGATCCCACCGAACGGGTGGTGGTCGCCAACGCCGACCAGCTGCTGATCGTCGTCGCGCTCGCCGACCCGCCGCCGCGCACCGGGCTGGTCGACCGGGCGCTGATCGCCGCCTACGCCGGCGGCCTGACGCCGATCCTGTGCCTGACCAAGACCGACCTCGCGCCGCCGGGGCCGTTCGCCGAGCAGTTCGTGGACCTGGACCTGACGGTGGTCGCCGCCGGCGTCGACGACCCGCTGCTGGCGGTGGCCGGCCTGATCGCCGGGAAGATCACCGTGCTGCTCGGGCATTCCGGCGTCGGCAAGTCGACGCTGGTGAATCGCCTTGTGCCGGAGGCGGATCGGGCCGTCGGCGAGGTCACCGAGATCGGCAGGGGCCGGCACACGTCCACCCAGTCCGTCGCCCTGCCGCTGGAAGGCTCCGGGTGGGTGATCGACACGCCGGGGATCCGCTCGTTCGGCCTGGCCCACATCCGGCCCGACGACGTGCTGGACGCGTTCTCGGACCTGGCCGAGGCGATCGACGACTGCCCGCGGGGCTGCGGGCACATGGGGCCGCCGGCCGACCCGGAATGCGCGCTGGACACCCTGTCCGGGCCGGCGGTGCGCCGCGTGGCCGCGGCCCGCCGGCTGCTCGCGGTGCTCAGGGAGACCTGACCAGCTCGGCGAGCGTGCGTGTTTGTACGCCGACACGCCGTAATAGGCGTACATCTGCGCACCCTCGCGCCCGTGATTAGCCGGACTTGGCCAGCCGCATGCCGAGCTCGCCCGGCGGCACCAGATGTCCCTCGGCGCAGCGGATTTCGACGCTCACCTCGGCGCCGCAGCCCACGTGCGTGAGCCGCAGCCGGTGACGGCCCGCCAGGTGGCGGCGGCCCCACTCGAACATCGCCCAGACCACCGGCATGAAGTCGACGCCGGCCTCGGTGAGCACGTACTCCTCGCGGCTGCGCTGCCCCGGCTCGCGGTAGGGCCGCCGCTCCAGCAGGCCCAGCTCGACGAGCTCGGCAAGCCGCGCCGACGTGGCCGCCTTCGTGATGCCGACCCGGCGCGCGAAGTCGTCGAACCGGGTGGTGCCGTAGTACGCCTCGCGCATGATCAGCATCGCGGATTTGGTGCCGACCACCGCCATGGTCTTCTCGATCGCGCATTCACCGACCGGCGACCACTTCTCGCGGTCCGCCAGAGCGCCTTGCAGGAATGTCATGTAGATCACCTCCCGGTCTGAGTTGATTTTAGTGTACCCAGATGTTTATCTGGGTACAGCTAGCAATACCTAGCTACTAGGCCTCAAGGAGGAGCCATGGTTCAAGGTCGCGACGCCGTCATCGTCGGTGCCGTACGCACCCCGATCGGCAAGGGCAAGGCCAGCGGCGCGCTGCACGACGTGCTGCCCGCCGACCTGCTGGCACACAGCCTGCGCGAACTGGTAGCCCGCACGGGCGTCGACCCGGAGCGCATCGACGACGTCATCGCCGGTGCCGTCACCCAGGCCGGCGACCAGGCCGTCAACATCGCGCGCAACGCGCTGCTGGGCGCGGGATTCCCGGAGTCGGTTCCCGGCGTCACCATCGACCGGCAGTGCGGGAGCAGCCAGCAGGCGATCAGCTTCGCCGCGCAGGGCGTGCTCGCCGGCGCCTACGACCTCGTCGTCGCGGGTGGCGTCGAGTCGATGAGCCGCGTCCCGATGGGTAGCTCGGTGCTGCCCGGCAGCAACCCGTTCGGTCACGACATGGCGCAGCGCTACCCCGACGGGCTTGTCCCACAGGGCATCAGCGCCGAGCTGATCGCCGCGAAGTGGGGCTTCTCGCGCACCCAGCTCGACGAGTTCTCAGCCGGCAGCCACGACAAGGCCGCCCGCGCCACCAAGGACGGGCTGTTCGACAACGAGCTGATCCCGATCGCCGGGCTCGCCACCGACGAGATCATCCGGCCCGGCACCACGGTCGAGACGCTGGCCGCCCTGCAGCCGGCGTTCTACAGCGACGCGGTGAACGAGCGCTTCCCGCAGATCAATTGGGAGATCACGCCCGGTAACTCGTCGCCGCTGTCCGACGGCAGCGCCGCGGTGCTGATCACCACCAGCGAGGTCGCCAAGCAACTCGGGCTCCGTCCGCTGGCGCGCATCCACACCACCACCGTGGTGGGCTCCGACCCGCTGTACATGCTGACCGGGGTCATCCCGGCCACCGAGAAGGTGCTGCGCCGCGCCGGGCTGACGCTGGCCGACATCGACCTGTTCGAGGTGAACGAGGCGTTCGCGCCCGTCGTCCTCGCCTGGGCGCACGACACCGGGGCCGACCTAGCCAAGACCAACGTCAACGGCGGCGCCATCGCGATCGGCCACCCGTTGGGCGCCAGCGGCGCGCGCATCATGACCACCCTGGTCAACGCGCTGCACCAGCGCGGCGGACGCTATGGCCTGCAGACGATGTGCGAGGGCGGCGGCATGGCCAACGCCACCATCATCGAGCGGTTGGGCTAACCGCGGCCATGACAAGGATCCTGGTGACCACCGCCAATGGTGATACCGGCCGTCCGATGGTCGAGTACCTGCTCGACCGCGGACTGCCGGTCACGGCGATGGTCCGACGGGACGACGATCGCGCCCAACGTCTCCGCGATGCCGGCGCCGAAGTTGTGTTCGGGGACCAGCTCAATCTCGGTGACGTGCGCGCGGCACTCGAGGGCGTGCGGCGCGCCTACTTCAATTTCCCGGTCGGTGAGGGACTCGTGGAAGCGGCGGTGATGTTCGCCCAGGCGGCCAGGGAGCAAAACCTCGAGCTGATCGTCAACATGAGCCACATTCAGTCGCGACCGCGGGCCCGGAGCAAGGCCACGCAGAATCACTGGCTCTCCGAGCAGGTATTCGACTGGTCGGGGATTCCGACGACCAATCTGCGGGTCACGTTCTTCATGGAATGGCTGACTTACATCGCCGCGTCGATCCGCGCCGGCCGCTATGTCATGCCCTTTGACGCCGACAGTCGCTTTGCTCCAATCGCCGCACGAGACATCGCGTTGACCGCCGCCACCATCTTGAGCGATCCGCACGGACACGGCGGCCGGACGTACACCCTGACCGGACCGGTCGAGTACAGCCACCAGGAATTGGCCGCCGATGTCGGGCGCGTCCTCGGTCGAGAACTCCCGTTCGAAAATGTCACCGCGACAACGTTTCTCGATCTTATCGGGATTCCTAACGACACCGCCAAGCTGAGGCACTTCGAGGCGGTGGCGATCGACCAACGCGAAGGGCGCCTGGCCGGCATCAGTGATGCGGCGCCGAAGATCATCGGCCGCCCGCTCACCACGGTCGAGGATTTCGTCAACGAGCACCGCTCGATGTTCGAACAAAACCACGACAGGGAGGCCGAACATGTCTGAGCGCACCGAAATCAAGTTCGACGGCGTGCGGGTCCGCTACGACAGCGTCAAGGGTTTCGACGAGCTGGTCGCTGCGCTACTGGCCGATATCGGCGAGAAACCGGTACCGATCAACGAGATCGCCAAGACGCATGACGACTGGGAATCGTATCGGCAGGAGGTCGAACAATACGTCGGGCCAAGCGGATTCATGTTGTTCGGTTTGTTCGACCACGGCGCGTGGATCGGGCGGGCCGGCGTCGACCGCAAGGCGTTGCGGGTGATCCTCGGCAACCCGCTGATCGCGATCACGATGCTGCGCCACGACGTGACCGCGGGCCTGTTCGCCCCGGTCGAGCTGTTCCTGACCGACGAGGGCGACGGCAGCAGCCTTACCTACGTGAAGCCGTCGTCGCTGATGGTCGTCGAGCCCAACGACGAATTGCTCAGTGCGGCAGAGAAGCTCGATGACAAGCTCGCGGCGCTGGCCGAGAAGGTGGTCGCAGGCTGAGGTGATTCGACAAGTGTGTCAGATTCGAAGCGACGAGCTCCCTAGCGCAGCGGCGCCGCCGTGCGCGAAGGCGGCCCAGTAACCGCGCGTCTTGCGAGCCACATCGGGGTCAATGGGGTCAGGTTCGGGGCCGAGCATTGGCGCGTCGGCCCAGCACTCTGGCGACCCGAACAGCAGCGGCAGCTCGATGCAGTGGCATGCGCGAAAGGGCGCGCCTGGCGGTGACCAGTCCACGCGGAAAGTCGCGGCGGCACCGCCATTTGAAATCCAGGATTTGGCGAGTTCAAGCGCCGGCCGGCCAAATATCCGCCGGGTCACCACGTCGCCGAGCAGTCGGGCGGCGGCCCGACCCGGTGGGCCAAGACGCTGGAGCCGTTGCCCTCGCGAGTCCATGGCGACGAACGCGTCCGCGTCGTTGCGGGCGAAGCCAACGAGCACCTCAACCCGGGCTGCGGCTTCGGCGAGTTTGCGGCCTTCGTCGCGGGAGGCAGGGAGCGGGTCGATGCCCGCGATCGGTGCGAACGGGAACCCACCGCGCAGGCCAAATCGCTGTGCCGTTGTCACAGCGGCGGTTTGAGCGTTGAGCAGTTGCCCGACGCTGGCCTCGCCGGGGTCCACACCGCCAAGCGCGCCGGTCACCGCTTCTCGCATTGCCGCCGTCATCGCCTCCCTGCCGCTTCGCACACCGAGCGGGGCGCTTTGCAGGATGGCGTGGTGGAACAGGCCCGTCGCCTCCTCACTGAGGATCAGTGACAACACCGAATCTCCGCCCGCCGACTGGCCGAAGATCGTCACTTGCGATGGGTCGCCGCCGAACGCCGCGATGTGCTGCTGGGTCCAGCGCAACGCCATGATCTGATCCCGGAGTCCCAAGTTCGCTTCCCCGCCCGCGTTGGGGTTGAGGTATCCGAAGATGCCGAGCCGGTAGCTGACGGTGACGACGACGACGCGACCCTCCCCGACCAGCGCATCGGGGTCGTACTTGGGTGCCTCTCCGCTGCCCGACAGGTACGCCCCGCCGTGGAACCACACCATCACCGGGAGCCCCCGAGCGCCGCAAGGCGCTGTGACGCTGAGTATCTGACATTGCTCGCTGACGGCGAGACCGTCAACCAGCGGACCATTCACGAAATCCAAACGCGACGGCAACTGCGGACACACCGGACCGCGCCTCGTCGCATCGCGCACATCGGTATGCGGTGACGCGGAAACCGGCGCGGCGAATCGCTCGGCGGTCGCGTAGGGAATGCCGTGCGCCCTGATCAGAACGCCGTCATCGTCAACAAGTAGCGGACCGCAATCCGCTTCAAGGCGTCTTTGCGCCACCAGGTCACCGTACCGATCCGGGAAAAGCCGCATCCGGAGCCCCGACTCAATTCCGTCATGGACCACTGCGCGCTGCGGCGCGCGGATCACCAGGGCCTGTGGTCAGTTTCTTCGACGACTGACCAACGATGGTTCCGCACAGTGACGACACACGGCAACACGGTCAGCCTGGCAAGATCAGTCGTGGAGCCGCGGTCGTGCGGCCTCGCTTCGTTTGCGGGAGGAGTCATCCATGAGCGACGCCGATGCGGCATCGATCCGAGCGGCGCGCAGTGACTGGATCCGCGAGCACCTCGAGACGTACCTAAGCTCCGGCGGCACGCGCGGCCACATCATGGATGTGAGTGCGGTCGGGGGACGCGAACTGACCACGCACTGCTTGATCAAGGTTGTCGGTCGCAAATCGGGTAAGACCTATGTCAGACCGTTGATCTACGGCAACGTCGGCGGGGAGATCGTGATCGTCGCATCCAAGGGAGGCGCCGACACGCATCCGGATTGGTACTTGAATGTCTTGCAGAGCAACACGATCGGCGTTCAGATCGCCACCCAGGCATTCGAGGCCACCTGGCGGGAGCCCGAAGGCCAGGAACGCCATGAGGTGTGGGCCTACATGGCGCACCTGTATCCGCCGTACCTCGCCTATCAGAAATCAACTAGCCGTCAGATCCCGCTGGTGATGCTGACACCCGTGCGTGCGATCGACGTCTTCTCCGCGGAACACTCAGGCTAGCGGGCTCTAGCCTCACCTAAGTCAGGACGTCGTCTCTGATGGTGGTCGAGCCCAACCCCGAATTACCGAGAGCGGCCGAACAACTCGGCGCGAAGCGGGATGCCCTGGCCATCAAGGTGGCCGACGCCACGCCGAACGATATGGGCCGCGTTCAACCAGAGAACATCTCGCGGGCGTAGGGCAGCTTCGTCGACAAGTAGCGCCTCCCTTGAAACCCGGTCAGGCCGGCCAGCCGCAGCGCTCGATCAGTCAAACTTGCTGGAGTACTGCGGGCAGTACGCACCCGTCGCCGCACCCATGATCTTGGCGAGCGAGGCGTCGGCCAACTGCGGGAGGCCCTGTTTGGCGTCGGCAAAGGTCTGCTCGAACGTGAACCCGTGAGCCCAGTCGGTGCAAACCGCATGCCCGATTTGGACCATCGTTTGGTCCGAGCCGCTCGCCCAGGTGATCCCCTTATCCTTCAGGGTTTGCAGATAGTTGTCATCCGTTGAGTCGGCGTTCGCGAGTGGGGCTGCAAAGACGGCGATACCGCCCAGGACGGCGGCGAGCGGGCCGGTCAAGCGCGCGGTCTTCTTCATTTGCTGACTCCTCATCTAGGCGGCAGCAGTTAGATTATCCGGAACCTGCCGGCTAGCAAATCGAAACGGATCAGAGCCAGCCGGTGCGGGCGGCGGCGACGGGCTCGGCCGGCGCGGGGGCCAGTTCGCCGTCGCGCACGCCGTCCAGCATTCGCTTCACCGCGGCAACGATCTCCGGGGCCGTCGCGGCAAGCCCGGCCAAATCGGCCTCGCTGACCTCACTCACGTCGACGCCCGCCCGCTCCAGCACGGCGGCCGGGTCGGCCAACTGGCCGGCCAGCCATGACACCGGGTCTGCGGTCAGCTCGGGGACGAAGTTGCGGCGGCCCGGTTCCCAGCCGTCGAAACGCGGATGGTGATGCGCCCGGTCCAGCGTGCCCGGCGGGCTCTCGGTGGATCCGAAGAGGTCCACCCGCCACACCGGCCGGGTGAAGGCGATCGGGACGCCGGCGTAGATCGATCCCTGCGGCTCGCCCCGGTCGACCAGGCGCAGTTCGAGCCTGACTCCCCGTTCCGGCGTCTCCTGACCGGCGAGCGGGCGCGGGTCGACGAAGTACATGTCCCCGACGACGACACCGAGGGTTTCGAATCCGAACGCTGCGAACATCGCGTGCCTCCTAGTCCCGCATCGAGCCTAGGACCCAGGCGCCGAATGTGCACTCACCGCGAGGATTTGGGTGAAAATCCGCGCTGGGTGCACGCTCGGCGAGGCACGCTACGCGGCCAGGTCGTCCCTGCGGCCCTGCTTCGCTTCCTTCTTGGCGCGCCGCCAATCCCGCACGGTGGCGATGGCGGTCTTCAACCCGCGCCGGCGTCCGGTCGCCGGGTCGGTGCCGGCGAAACCGGGCTCCAGTTCGGCGAACATCCGCTCGCTGCGCGTCTCCGGCGCGTTGTCGGCGTCGTCGCGCAGGTATTTGTTCGGCAGCGACAGCTTGGCCAGCGTGCGCCACGTCTTGGCGTACTGCACCAGGAAAGAGCCCGTGGTGTAAGGCAAGTCGTACTTGTCGCACAGCGCGCGCACCCGGACCGAGATCTCGTGCAGCCGGTTGCTCGGCAGATCGGGATACAGGTGATGCTCGATCTGGTGGCACAGGTTGCCGCTCATGAACCGCAGCGCGGGGCCGGCCTCGAAGTTGGCGCTGCCCAGCATCTGGCGCAGGTACCACTGGCCCTTGGTCTCGCCGATCATGTCGGTCTTGGTGAATTTCTCTGCGCCATCGGGGAAGTGGCCGCAGAAGATCACGGCGTTCGCCCACACGTTGCGGATGATGTTGGCGACCGCGTTGGCCGTCACCGTCGACCGATAGGTCGCGCCGGGCGACAGCGCGGTCAGCGCCGGGAACGCGACGTAATCCTTGACGACCTGTCGGCCGGCCTTGGCGAGAAACTCGTCGATGCGTTTGCGGGCGTCCTCGTTGTCCATCCGCTTCTTGACGATCTTGCCGATCTCCACGTGCTGCAGGCCGACGCCCCATTCGAACAACAGCGCAAGCATGGTGTTGTAGAGCAGGTTGAAGCTGTTGAAGCGCTTCCAGCGCTGATCCCGGGTGACGCGCAGCAAGCCGTAGCCGACGTCGTCGTCCATCCCGAGGATGTTGGTGTACTTGTGGTGCACGAAATTGTGCGTGTAGCGCCAGTGCTTGGACGACCCGCTCATGTCCCACTCCCACGTCGAGGAGTGGATCTCCGGGTCGTTCATCCAGTCCCACTGGCCGTGCATGACGTTGTGGCCGATCTCCATGTTCTCGATGATCTTGGCCACGCCCAAGGTCACGGTGCCGGCCCACCACGCCGAGCGGCGCGAGCTGGCGGCCAGCAGCACGCGGCCGGCCACCTCCAGCGCGCGCTGCGCGGCGATGGTGCGACGGATGTAGCGGGCATCGCGCGCCCCTCGAGAGTCTTCGATGTCCTGGCGGATGGCATCCAGCTCAACTGCCAGGCTTTCGATGTCAGCGTCCGTCAGATGGGCGAATACGTCGACGTCTGTGATTGCCACTCGTCGTCATCTCCCTACGGTCATGTCGTCGGTGCAATACCTACGCTATCGTAACCTACGAATCCGTAGGTTACCTGTGAGTAATCTTTAAATGTCGAGCACGCAATCGCCGGACGCGGCCGACACGCAGGTCTGAATCCGGGTTCCGGGCTCGTGTTCGGCGCCGGTTCGCAGATCGCGGACGTGCCCGTCCACCAGGCTTACCACGCAGGACTGGCAGATACCCATCCGGCAGCCGAAGGGCATCTGCACACCCGCGCCCTCGCCGGCATCCATCAACGGCGTCGCCCCGTCGGCCGCGACGGCGCGCCCGCTGCGCGCGAACGTCACCGTGCCGCCGGCCCCGGCGGGCGCGGCCTTGGACACGGCGAACCGCTCCAGGTGCAACCGGTCGCCGATGCCTGCCGCCGACCACACCTTCTGCGCCTGGTTGAGCATGCCCTCCGGCCCGCAGGCCCAGGTCTGACGCTCGCGCCAGTCGGCGACCTGTTGATCCAGGGCGGCCAGGTCGAGC
Source organism: Mycobacterium sp. E2327 (assembly GCF_001672675.1). Lineage (NCBI taxonomy): Bacteria > Bacillati > Actinomycetota > Actinomycetes > Mycobacteriales > Mycobacteriaceae > Mycobacterium > Mycobacterium sp. E2327. Next base: position 25,085 of record NZ_LZKE01000067.1, on the reverse strand, counting down.
CGGCCCTGCTTGCGGGTCTCGCGCACCTGCAAGCGGTAGCCGGGCTGGTTGGCGGCCAGCGCCGCCAGCTCGGCGCGGAACATCACGTCGGATTCGGTGGGCGCCGAATGCAAATGCGTGATGTCACCAATCTGGTTGCGGCGCACCAACGTTCGCAGCATCGACATCACCGGCGTTATCCCGGAACCGGCGGTCAAAAACAGGATCGACGACGGCGCCGGGTCCGGCAGGACGAAGTTTCCCTGGGGCGCGGCCAGCCGGACGATGGTTCCGGGCTCGACGCCGGCCACCAGGTGGGTGGACAGGAAACCCTCGGGCATCGCCTTGACGGTGATGGTCACCGTGCGGGGCGAGCCGCTGGTCTCGGCCGGGCTCGAGGTCAGCGAATACGACCGCCACCGCCAGCGCCCGTCGACGAGCAGCCCGATCCCGATGTACTGGCCGGGCTGATAGTCGAAGCTGAAGCCCCAGCCCGGTTTGATCACCAGGGTCGCGGAGTCCTCGGTCTCGCGGCGGACCTCAAGGACACGGCCCCGCAGTTCCCGCGCGGACCACAGTGGGTTGGCCAGATGCAGGTAGTCGTCGGGCAACAGCGGCGTCGTGATCCGCGCGGCGAGCTTGCGTAGCGCGTGCCAGCCGGGGTGCCGCTCGGCGCCGGCCACAACGGGTCGCTTGGTGTCGACGACGTTGCCCCTGATCGATGGGTTACGTCTGCCCAGCGGAAGCTCCTGCTCACTAGCCGGCGTCTGGCTTACGCCCACCATTGTCGCCGATTCTGTGCGCTCCACGAAACCTACGGTAGCGTAACCTACGGTGTCGTAGCTAGTCGGAATCCGTCACATTCGGCGCGTCAGAGCAGGTCAAGCAGGAACGGCAACTCCTGGTTCGCATACCAGGCCAAGTCGTGGTCCAGCGCGTCGCCGACGATCAGCTCGGCGTCCTCGTCACCCAGGTCGGCGGCGTCGATGATCTCGATGGCCCGGATGACGTCCGGCTCGGCGGCGGCGTTGTCGACGTAGGCGGCGACGACCTGCTCGAGCGTGACCGGGGCGCCGAGGCGCACGACGGCGTCGTCGAGATCGGGACGGAACTTGGCCTCCTCGACCTCGGCGGCCAGCACCGCGCGCCGGGGCGGCAGGCCGGTTTCCGCACCGTTGGCCGCGAGCAGTCGCAGCGACCCCAGCGCCGCCTCGCGCAGCGCCACGTCGGCGAGTTCGTCGTCGTCGCCCTCGGCGTAGGCCTCGCGCAGCGTCGGCGTCACCGCGAACGCGGTGCCGTTGACCGGCCAGAGGGAGCCCTCGGCGACGAGCCGCTGCAGCATCTCCAGCGTGGCCGGGATGTAGACCTGGATCATCAGCCCCCGACCAACGTGGCCGCGTAGTCGTCGACGTAGTTCGACAACTCGCGCGGCGGGCGCTGGTAGTTCTCAGCCACCACCGGCTCCTTGGGCAGCTTGACCTTGGGCCGGCCCACGTCGTAGTACTCGATCGTGGACAGCAGGTGGGCCATCATGTTCAGCCGCGCGTGCTTCTTGACGTCGGATTCCACTATGTACCAAGGGCTTACCGGGGTGTCGGTGTGGACCATCATCTCGTCCTTGGCGCGCGAATAGTCCTCCCACCGGTACAGCGACTCCATGTCCATTGGGCTGAGTTTCCATTGGCGGACAGGGTCATTCAGGCGCGCCCTGAACCGGCGCAGCTGCTCGGCCTCGGAGACCGAGAACCAATACTTGCGCAACAGGATCCCATCGTCGATCAGCATCTGCTCGAAGATGGGCGTCTGCCGCAAGAAGAGCACATACTCCTGCGGCGTGCAGAATCCCATCACCTTTTCCACGCCGGCGCGGTTGTACCACGACCGATCGAAGAGCACGATTTCGCCCCTGGCGGGCAGGTGCGCGATGTAGCGCTGGTAGTACCACTGGCCCCGTTCCCGGTCGCTCGGCGCGGGTAATGCCGCGATCCGGGCGACGCGCGGGTTCAGGTATTCGGTGATCCGTTTGATCGTTCCGCCCTTGCCGGCCCCGTCCCGGCCCTCGAAAAGGATCACGATGCGCGCGCCGACGTGGCGCGCCCACTCCTGCAACTTCACGAATTCCGTTTGCAGCCGGTATATTTCGGTTCGGTAGACTTCGTCGGAGATTTTGCGCGTGGTCGCGGTGCTCGATTTCTTCCCGCTCGCCTTCGCCGACGCCCCGTCATTTATCGCGGTGCTCACAATTACGAATCATAGAACCAGGCACCGATTTTCACCCCGACTAATCAGCGGGAAGCTTCGAGAAGTTCCTCGAGAGATTGGCTCAATAATCCGGGCAGCAAGTCGACGTCGCTCATCGCCTCGCGATCGGCGTTGATCCCGAAATACAACATGCCGTTGTAGGACGTCACGCTGATCGCCAGCGCCTGGTTGTGTAGCAGCGGTGGGACGGCGTAGGTCTCCAGCAGCTTGGCGCCGGCGATGTACATCTGCGACTGGGCGCCCGGGGCGTTGGTGATCAGGAGGTTGAACGTCCGCTTGGAAAAGCTCGGGAAGCCGGTCGCGACTCGGATGCCCATGGCGTGCAGGGTCGGTGGCGCGAAACCCGAGAGGGTCACGATGGTCCGGGCGTCCACCAGGCTGCCGGCGGTCGGGTTGGACTCGGTGGCGTGGGCGATCTGCGACAGCCGCACCACCGGGTTGGCCTCCCCCACCGGCAGATCCACCAGGAACGGCGTGACCTGACTGATCGTCTGGCCCGGGCCGGTCGAGTCGAGGTCGTCGTCGGCGTAGATGGACAGCGGCGCCATCGCGCGGATCGTCGCGGTCGGAGACACCGCCACGCCGCGGGACAACAGCCAGTTGCCCAGCGCGCCGGCCACGACGGCGAGCACCACGTCGTTGATGTCGCAGTCGTAGCGCGCGCGCACGGCGCGGTAGTCCTCGAGGTTGCCGCGAGCGACGGTGAACCTGCGGTGCCGCGAAACGGTCGCGTTCAGCGGGCTGCTGGGCGCGGTGCCCCGCGCCACCGCTCGCGCGATGTCGGCGGCGCGGCGGCCCGCTTCGAGCAGCTCGTCATAGCTCGTGACCAGTCCGGCCACCGCGGACCCGACGGCCTGAAGCTGCGCGCCCGGCCTCGCGATCCAGTCGCCGATCGCCCCCAACGCCAACCGCGTGTTACCGGGGTCGCGTTCCGGTATCCAGATGTCCTCGGGGAACGGCGGCGGGCGGCGCGTCCGGTCGGCGATGACGTGGCCGATCTCCACCGCCGTCATGCCGTTGATCAGCGCCTGATGCGACTTGGTGTACAGCGCGATCCGGTTCTTGGACAGCCCCTCGACCAGGTACATCTCCCACAGCGGCCGCGACTTGTCCAGCGGCCGCGCGGCCAGCCGCGCGATCAGCTCGTGCAGCTGCTCGTCGCTGCCTGGGGACGGGAGCGCCGACCGCCGCACGTGATAGGTGATGTCGAAGTCGTTGTCGTCCAGCCACACCGGCCTGGCCGTGCCGATCAGCACCTCCCGGACCTTCTGCCGGTAACGCGGTATTTGGGGCAGTCGCTGTTCGATGGTGGCCAGCAGCGCCTCGTAGCTCAACCCGGCGCGCGGACGCTGCAGGATGGACAGCGACCCCACATACATGGGGGTGGCGGTGTTCTCCAGCCGATAGAAGGACGCGTCCGTGGGGGACAACCGGGTCACCATTACGGTGCGTCCGTGCTGGTCAATTCGGCCTCGGTTCCTTGGGTGAACGGATGTACCCGCCCACGGTAATCGAGCGGATACGCGCCGGGTCGAGCTGTGCCATGATGACCACTTACCAGCCCCCGTCTGCCACTCTCCAGCAGGCCAATCCATGGAGAGTGCGCGTTGACCGTTTTCGCCGTGACACCCGTCGTCGACTACGAGCCGCCCAGGCGGGACGTGCCCCAGTGCCGGCAGCCACCCCGCGCGACGCCGCGCCGCCGCGCGCATCCGCCCCGCCGCCCCCTCGTCGGGCAGCCGGTCAGACCGCCGCATCCGTCCGCGCCGATGCGCCAGGCGGCCGCCTTCGCCGACGCCGCGCTGCGCCGGGTGCTGGAGGTCGTCGACCGCCGCCGTCCCGCCGCGCAGCTGCGCCCGATGCTGGCGCCCGGCCTGGTGGACTCGGTGGTCGCGATCGGCGCTTCGGCGGCCGGCCGCGCGCGCGGGCGTGACGGGACGGCGGTGCTGCGCCGGATGCGGCTGCAGCCCGCCGGGCGCCGCGACCCCGAGGCCGCGGCCGAGGTCTTCGGGTCCTACAGCCGCGGCGACCGGATCCACGCCATCGCGTGCCGCGTGGAACGGACGCCCTCCACCGGCCGCTGGCAGATGGTGGCCCTGCACATCGGTTAGAGGGCTAGTTGGAGGCCCGGCCGCCCGCGTACCGGGCCGCCACCGGACCCATGATCGCCATGACGAAGACATACGACGTCGCCAGCGCGGCGACGGCGGGGATCGAGGTGCCCACCAGGCCGATGATGATCAGCGAGAACTCGCCCCTGGCGATGAGCGCGGCGCCCGCGCGCAGCTGCCCGCGCCGCGCCACGCCGTCGCGCCGGGCGGCGAGCATTCCGGTGGCCACCTTGGTGGCCGCGGTGACGGCGGCCAGGGCCAGCGCCGCCGGGAGCATCGGGAGCAGCTCGTGCGGGTCGACGGAGAGGCCGATCGCGAGGAAGAAGATGGCGGCGAACAGGTCGCGCAGCGGGCCGAGCACCCGGCGGGCCCGGTCGGCCGTCGCGCCGGTCAGGGTCAGGCCCACCAGGAATGCGCCGACGGCGGCCGACGCGTGCAGGACCTCGGCCACCGCCGCCACCATCAGGGTGATGCCCAAGACCCGCAGCAACAGCTGCTCGGAATCGGGGTGTTCGACCAGCCTGCCGACGTGGTGGCCCCACCGGTAGGAGGCGGCGAACGCGGCCAGCAGCGCGCCGACGGCGGCGGCCATCCCGACGACGGCCTGCACCCAGCCGCCGCCCGATGCCAGGACCGCGAACAGCGGCAGGTAGGCCGCCATCGCGAAGTCCTCGAGCACGAGCACCGAGAGCACCGCCGGCGTTTCGCGGTTGCCGAGCCGGCCCAGGTCGACCAGCACGCGCGCGATGACGCCCGACGACGAGATGTAGGTGACCCCGGCCAAAGCCAGGATGGCGACGCCGTCCAACCCCAGCAGCCAGCCGGCCACCGCGCCGGGAGTGGCGTTGAGGACGATGTCGACACCGGCGGAGGGCAGGTGGTGTCGAAGGCTGCTCGCGAACTCGGTCGCCGAGAATTCCAGGCCCAGGGTCAGCAGCAACAGCACGATGCCGATGGGCGCGGCCGTCGCGATGAACTCGCCGGCCGCGGCCACCGGCAGCAGGCCGCCCTTGCCCAGCGACAGACCCGCCAACAGGTAGACCGGTATGGGAGACAATGCGAAACGCCTTGCCAGGGCGCCCAATACGGCAAGTGTGGCCAGGAGGGCGCCGAGTTGAAACAGTAGCGCCCCCGAAACCTGCATCGGCTCAACCCTTGTCGATGATCCGCTCGACACCGGCGATGCCGTCTTCGGTGCCGATCACGATCAGAACGTCTCGCGCCCGCAACATTTCGGCCGGACCGGGCGAGGCGAGCACTTGCTCGTTGCGCACGATCGCGACGATCGACGCCCCGGTGCGGGTGCGGGCGCGCGTGTCGCCCAGCGGGTGTCCGACGAACGGGCTGCCGGCCACGATGTGGACCTGTCCCGTCTCGATGCCCGGCAGCCCCCGGGAAAGCTCGGTGAACCGCTCCGCAATGCGCGGCGCGCCCAGGATCTGGGCCACCGCTTCGGCCTCGGCGTCGGTCAGGTGCAGGACGGGTCTGGCCTGGTCGGGATCGTCGGGGCCATACAGGACGACGTCAAAATCGCCGCCGCGGCGGGCGATGATCCCGATGCGGTCACCGGTGTGGCTGGTGAATTCGTATCGAAGACCGACCCCGGGCAGCAACACCTCCTTGACATCCATGCCGTCCATCCTCCCAGCCGGGCGGGCATAGCCACATTTGAGCTACACCTGAATCCGCGCGCCCATGACCACCGTCCGGTCGATGGGCAGGCCGAAGTATTCGGCGGCGTCGGCGGCGATGTAGGCGGTGGCGATGAACAGGCGCTTGCGCCATGGCGCCATGGTCGGCGCGGGGCCGGCCCTCAGCTCCAGCTTCGACAGGAAATACGAGGCCTCGTCGACGGCGATCCGGCCCTCGGTCTGCTTCGGGTCGAGCAGGCGCAGCGCGGCCGGGATGTTGGGCCGTTCCATGTAGCCGAACTTCGCGGTGACGTGCACGACCCCGTCTTCGGCATAGCCCAGGGGATCGACCTCGATCCGGTCCTCGTCCGCCACCCGCGGCGCCGGCAGCGTCTCGATCGACATGATCACCGAATGCTCGTGCAGCACCCGGTTGTGTTCGACGTTGGCCCGCATCGCCAGCGGCGCGGTCTCCTTGCCGCGGTTGAGGAACACGGCCGTCCCGGGTGTGCGCACCAGCGGTGGCTTGCAGCCGGCCAGCTGGTCGACGAATTCGCGTAGCGGTCCCTCGGCCCGGGACCGGGCCTGCGTGACCAGCTCGCGGCCCCGCTGCCAGGTGGTCATGACGGTGAACGCCGCGGCGGCGATCAGCAGCGGCACCCATGCACCGTGCACCAGCTTGGTCAGGTTCGCCGCCAGGAAGAGCAGGTCCACCGACAACAACGACCCGGCGCCGACCACGATCAGCCACACGGGCGTGCGCCACCGCCTGCGGGCGACATAGAAGAAGAGCAACGTGGTGATGGTGATCGTCCCGGTCACCGCCATCCCGAACGCGAAGGCCAGCGCCGCCGAGCTGCGGAACGCGAAAACCAGGATCAGCACCGAGACCATCAGCAGGCTGTTGATCCAGGGCACGTAGATCTGGCCGATCGTCGACTCGGACGTGTGCACGACCCGCACCCTGGGCAGGTAGCCGAGCTGCGCGGCCTGCGACGCCACCGAGTAGGCGCCGGTTATCACCGCCTGGGAGGCGATGACGGTCGCGGCCGTCGCCAGCAACACCATCGGCAGTCGCGCCCAGCCCGGCGGCAGCAGGAAGAAGGGCGCGTCGACGACGGTCTTGTTGCCCAACAGCAGCGCGGCCTGGCCGAAATAGCTGAGCACGCAGGCCGGCATGACCACGAACAGCCACGCCCGGGTGATCGCCGGGCGACCGAAGTGGCCCATGTCGGCATACAGCGCCTCGGCGCCCGTCACCGCCAGCACGACCGCGGCGAGCGAGAAAAACGCAACGTCGAAGTGCCCGACCGTGAACGTCAGCGCGTACGTCGGCGACAGCGCTTCGAGGATCTGCGGGTGCGTGGTGATCCCGGCGACCCCGCACGCGCCGATCGCGGCGAACCACACAACCATCACGGGCCCGAACAGGCGCCCGATGGCGGCGGTACCGCGGCTCTGGAAGGCGAACAGCGCGACGATGATCACCGCGGTGATCGGCACGACCCAGTCACCCAGGCGCGGCTGTATCACCTTGAGACCCTCGACCGAGGAAATCACGGAGATCGCCGGGGTGATCATGCTGTCGCCGAAGAATAGCGATGCGCCGAAAATCCCGAGCACGGCCAGCGTCGCCGCCGTGCGACGGCCCCCGGGCCCACCCAGCCGGCTCACGAGGGTGATGAGCGCCATGATGCCGCCCTCGCCGTCGTTGTCGGCGCGCATCACCAGGGTGACGTAGGTGAGGGTGACGATGATCATCACCGACCAAAAGACCAGGGACACAACCCCATACAGGTTTTCGGTGGTGATCGGTATCGGGTGCGGGTCGTGCGGATCGAAGATCGTTTGGATCGTGTAGATCGGGCTGGTCCCGAGGTCGCCGAACACGACCCCGAGCGCGCCGATCACGAGCGACGAGCGGGCCTTGTCGGTGCCCGAGACGGCGCGAAGGGGCGACGCGGGCTTGACATGCGTGGGCATGGCGCGGTTCCTCCACCGAGGGCTAGCGGGAGGTCGATCCTAAGGCCGTCAACGACGGAAGACCACCCATCGCATCGCGCAGTACATGTACACGGCTTCGCAGACGCCCGCCGCCACTCGCGACAGCTGGTACTGCACCCCGATCGCGGTCAGCGCGCTGGAGACCCCGAGGATCAGCGCCAGGTAATTGACGACGACCACCGCGACGTAGACGGCGACCTGTTTACCGACCGGCGCGTGGGACTGAAAGTTGAAGGTGCGGTTGAGCACGTAGCTGAGCGCGAAGGCGCACGCGTAGGCGACGGTGACGGCGATCGGCACGGGAAGGCCGAGCCCGCCGCGCAGGCCCGTCAGGATCGCCAGATCGACGCCGAAGGTGAGCCCGTTGATCAGGCAGAAGCCCAGAAACGTGGGCGCAACGACCGATCCGAGCCCGAACGGAAGCCGCTCGACCACCGCCTCGCACCACTGGTGGAATCCGTCCACCCAGCGCGATTGAGCGACCCGCGACCCGGTTTGCACAGCGGTACGGTGGCATGCCCAGGTATCCGGCACGTGATCAATTGGCCAACGCCGGGCAGAGCGTTGAGATGACCTCTCAACGCTCTGCCGCGAGAGCTAATGCTGGCCAAGCAGTTCCGTCGCGCGCCGGCGCGGCCGGTGCTTTATCGGGACCAGCATCGGGACCTCGCGACGGTACTGGCGGTAGTCGCTGCCCAGCGCCGCGACGAGGCCACGCTCTTCGATGTGGACGGCGATCAGAATGTATCCCGTCATCGCGATCGAGAAGAGCAGGTGCCCGGCCGTCATGGTGGGGGCCGCCCAGAACGAGATGAGGAAGCCCAGCATGAGCGGGTGGCGCACCAGCCGATAGAACAAATGAGTGCGGAAATGCAGTTCGGTGTAAGGCTTTTGGCGCCACGCCAAATACACCTGCCGCAGCCCGAACAGATCGAAGTGGTTGATCATGAACGTCGCGCCCAGCGCGATAACCCAACCCAGCCAGAATAATCCCCACAGCAGCACGCGCGCCGCCGGCTGCCGCACGTCCCAAACGACCGCCGGCATCGTGCGCCACTGCCAATAGAGCAGCAGCAGCACGGCGCTCGACAGCACCACGTAGGTGCTGCGCTCTATCGACGGCGGCACGTACCGGGTCCACCACGCCTTGAACGCCGGGCGCGCCATGACGCTGTGCTGCAGGCCGAACGCCCCGACAAGCAACACGTTGACCACGATGGCCTCAACGATGGGCGACGACAGCCCGTGATCGACCGTCCGCGGCACCCACAGATTCGCCACGAACGCAACGAGATACAGAAAGGCGACGAGGAACAGCAAGTAAGCCGCCGCGCCGTAAGCAAGAGTCAAGTAACGCTTCATGGCCCAAGTGTCGACCGCATCGGCAGCCGGGTATATAGGTCATCCGCCTCATCTTTGCGCGGCGGCGCCCTAGTTATTTTTGACTAGTCGGTCCCGGCTTGACGATTTGAGGCAAACGCCTCATGCGGCCGGCGCAGCGGCGGACCGATGATCGCCCGTGACAAGGCCACTTCGACAAGGCACGGAGACCAGATCATGAGCGAATCCACATCTGACACATCAGTCATCGAGCTACTCGGTAGCCGGGACCCCGAACCGCCGCGCGGCGCACGGATCGACGCGATCGACGTCAGCAGGCGAGTCGGCGGCCGGCAGATCCTCGACAAGCTATCGCTCTCAGTGGAACCCGGCGAATTGGTCGCGATCGCCGGCGGCAGCGGAGCCGGCAAGACCACATTGCTGGAAATCCTTGCGGGGCTGCGAGCGCCGTCCGCCGGTGAGGTTCGGCACGACGGCGTCGTTCGTCGCGGCAAAGCGCTCGGCGCCAGCGCCGACGCAAAAGTCGGCTTCGTGCCCCAGGACGACATCATTCACCTCGAGATGCCCCTGCGCCGGACGCTGCGCTACGCCGCGCGTCTTCGGCTCCCGGCGGGCACGCCCGCGGTCGAAGCGGAGCGGACCGTCGAGGAGACCATGCGCGACCTCGACTTGGCCGATCGGGCCGACGTGCCGGTGCGTTCCCTGTCCGGCGGCCAGCGCAAGCGGGCCAGCATCGCCGTCGAGCTCCTGACCCGGCCACGCCTTTTCTTCCTCGACGAACCCACCTCCGGGCTCGACCCGTCGACTGCGGCCGACGTGATGCGCCTGCTGCGCCGGCTCAGCCAGCGCGGGGTCACCGTCGTCCTCACCACCCACGAGCCGGCTGGCATCGACCTATGCGACCGGGTCGTCTTCCTGGCCCGCGACGGCCACCTGGCCTTCACCGGTAGTCCGGCCGCCACGCGGCACTACTTCGGCGTGGCGAACCTCACCGAGGTCTACGAGCGCCTGGCCGCGGAGCACACGCCGCGGATCTGGGCCGAGCGGTTCGCGCAGAGCCGCGCGACGTCAAACGCCCGGCCCGGGTTCAGCCGCCAAGCCGTCTCGGCAACCGAATCCGACGTCAGGCGAACCGGCATGGTCCGGCAATGGTGGCTGCTCACCCGGCGCAACGTCGACGTACTCGCCCGCAACCGGCTGACCCTTGCGATCCTGCTCGGGTCACCGGTGCTGGTGACGGCGATGATGGCGACGCTGTTCAGGCGCGGCGCGTTCGATCCCGGTGGCGCGGCCGGCGTCGGCCCGGCCCAGATCGTCTTCTGGATCGCTTTCGACGGCTTCTTCTTCGGGCTGACGTACGGCCTGCTACAGATCGTCGGCGAGATGGCCGTCTTCCGGCGCGAACGCCTGGCCGGGCTAAGCGTGGGCGCGTACGTGGCGTCAAAGGTGACGGCGCTGCTTCCGGTTCTGGCGGGCGTGAGCGCGGTGCTGCTGCTTGTATTGCGGGCGCTCGGGCGGCTGCCCGCGGCGGGATGGGACGTCTACGCCTCGCTGTTCGCGACGCTTGTGATCGAAGCGATCTCGGCGCTGGCCCTGGGCCTCTTCGCCTCGGCCGCCGTCTCCAACGCCGCACAGGCGGCCCTCGCCCTGCCGATGTTGTGCTTCCCTCAGGTGCTGTTCGGTGGTGCGATCGTGCCGACCGACCAGATGGCCACCCCCGGACGCCTGATGAGCCTGGCCCTGTCCAACCGCCACGCCTTCGATGCGTTAGGGCGCGACCTGGAACTCGACCGCTACACCGCGACGCTGCCGGCCATGTCCGTATACCGGGAGACCTTCCAGGGCGGGAACGCCGCCAGCCTGATCGCGCTCGCCTCGTTCGCTATCGCCCTCACGGCGGCCACCGCCTGGCTGTTGAACCGGCGATCTCGGCCCGGCGCGTCCATGCGCTGACGGGCGGCTCAGAACTTGTGCACGAAGACGTTGATCGGCTCATCCTGCCCCCGCAGAATCAGCGTGCGCCGCTGCATGCCGGCCGTCATTTCGTCGGCTACCCCACTGGCGATGAGCAACTCCCCACCGGCGGCGCGTTGTTGCATCCGGGCCGCGGCGTTGACCGGGCGGCCCAGGGCGGTGAAGTCGACGACGGCGCCGCCGACGTTGCCGACGTATGCGACGCCCGCGTGCACGGCGACGCCGACGTCCAGCCAAGGTCCGTTCGGCGTGCCGTAGCCGACGGCCCGGAGCAGCTCGATTCCCGCCTCGACGGCCCGCTGCCGATACCCCGGGCCGCTGATGCCCCGCACGAAAAACGCCATCACCTCGTCACCGATGAGCTTGTCGATCACGGCGTCATGGCGCAGCAGGGTCTGCGTCGCGGCGCCGTAGAACCGGTTGAGCAACGCGGCGAAGTCTGCGGCGGCCTGACGGTGACCCAACGCCGTGGAGCCTCGCACGTCGACGAACAGCACCGCGATATCGACCTCAGCTCCTCCGCGCGGCAGCGCATCGCAACATCGCGTGCACAGGTTGGGGTTCTTGCGGGACCGGCGGAAGCCGGCAATGGCAAAGAGCCGGCCGACGGGGCCGCCGAACGGGTTGTTGCACAGCTTGCATCGCGGCGCCGACGGCAGGTAGCGGAAAGCGTGCCGCGCCCGGACCAGCGATGAGTGGCCCTCGGTCAGCACCGCGTCCCACAACCGCGGCGGGAGCCCCGGGTGCGATTCGTAGAGTTGGCGTCGGCCAGTGTTAAGCATGCAGAAATGGTCGCCTCGATTTCCCGCGTGCGCATGAGGCATTCGCCCCAAACATTCCGGCTACCCGGTTTCAGTCAGGCGCGCCGCCGGTCAGGCCGTGCCGGGTCGCATACAGGCTGGCCCCGATCCGGTTCGAGACCCCGATCTTGGCATAGATGTGCTCGACGTGATTGCGCACGGTCTTCTCGGAAATCCAAAGCGCCGAGGCGATTTCGCGGTTGGACCGCCCCTGGGCCACGTGGAGCAAGACCTCGGCCTCGCGCCGGGTCAGGCCCGACGGCCTGGTCGCCCTGCGCGACGGCTGGTGACCCGCGGCCTCCAGCACGGCTTCAACCGCGTTGCCGTCCAGGCGACCGCGTGCTGCTTCGCTGCGCAATCGCGTGGCCGCGGCGGCCCCATCCAGCGCATCGCGATACGGTCGTGGCTCGGTTGAGCCGCAATAGCTTTCGGCCGCGGCGAGTACCCGCTCGCGCATCGACAGATCGTCGCCATGGAGCCCGTTCGGGTACCCCGACCCGTCCAGCCGTTCGTGGTGGTTGACCGCGATCTCCCGGACGGCCTTGAGTCCACCGACGCGGGCCAAGATCCTGCCGGTCAGATACGGATGCAAGTGCACACGCTCGCGTTCGGCGTGGGTCAATCCGCGCGGCTTTTCCCACACCCGGTTGGACACACCGATCCGGCCGAGATCGTGAACGTAGCCGGCCCGGCGCAGCGTGTCGATCTCGTCCGTCGCCAGCCCGGCGCACTTGCCGGCTTTCTCCGCCAGCTCGGCCACTGCTCGCGAATGGCCAAGGGTGAAGGGGCATTTCAGGTCCACAAAATCGCCCATCGCACACAAGAGCCGGTCCAGCGACGAACCACTCAGCGTTTCCCCGGGATCCGGCGCCAAGCCGGCGGCCGTCTCCCAGGCGTCTTCGTCGTCGCGCAGCAGCTCTTCGGCGACGTCGCAAAACACTGCGACTATGTCGGGGTCGAACTGTTTGCCGCTGCGACGGCGAACCTCCGCGATCGCGCGGCTCGCGCCGAAGGCGCGGTGGTGCACTTCGGCGATGTCGGCGAGCTGCGCCACCCGCATGGTCACGGGTATCTGGCTTCCCGCGGCACCGGTGGGAAGGCCGCTGCCGTCCCACCGCTCGTACGCGAAAGGCAGGGCTTCGCACACGTCCTCGCCGAGACCGATCTCCTCGGCGAGCAACGCGGCCGACAGGCAATGTGAGTGCATCAACGTGCCGAGGTTGCCGCGTGCGTCCAAAAACAGCTTCGCCGCCAGCTGGGCCCGCTTCGGCAACGTCGACCCGCGGCCCAGGTTGCTGACGAGGAATCGCCGGAACTCAGCGCCGGACCAGTCGATGAAGTGGCTGTCATGTCGCGCCGCGATGTCGTCGCCGAACCACCGCGCGTACTCGTGCGAGTCGGCGTGACACCCGATCCACATCACCAGGCCCGTGTAGAAAACCGTCCCGCGCTCACGCTCGCCGAGGCCGAGGCGCTCGGCAAGCCTCGTTCCCATCGCCGCCGACCGCAGCATGTGATCCATGGGCTGGCCAAGCCCGAGGTCGATCGCCAAAGACAGCGCCGCCAATACCTCGGTCCGCGACACCGCTCCGTCGAAGGGCATGAACTCGCCCCTTTCTCGACCGGTCACGGTGGCGAACGCCGGTGTAGCCACACAGAAGCCGACGCCTGATAAGCCTATGGCATCGGCGTTGCCAGGTGGCCGATTGTGCGGCCAGCCGCACAGTGGCTGCCGAGCGTGCGGGCAGCCGCACACTCGGCGCCGGGCTAGCGGCGCTTGACCGACTTCGGCGGCTTGGCGCCGCGCCCCTGCTGGCGCGCGGCCGCACGACGCTCGCGGCGGCTGCCGCCGCCGGGCACACCGGCCGGCGTCTTCTGGGCGCCACCGCCGTTGCGCTGCACCTGCGCCGAGCCGTCCTCGGACGGACCGGAATACGTGAGCGCGGGCGCCTCGTCATCAATGCCCTTGGCGCGCAACACGCTTGGGGCCTCCTCGCGGGCCGCGGCGGGCGCTTCGCCTTGGTCATCGGGCTGACCGCCGGCGCCGGTCCCCAGTTCCGCCAGGCCCTCGGGCGTCGGCTGCGGGGCGACCTGCGGGGTCGGCACCGCTTCGACGGTGACGTTGAACAGGAAGCCGACCGACTCCTCCTTCATGCCGTCGAGCATGGCCATGAACATGTCATAGCCCTCGCGCTGGTATTCCACCAGCGGATCACGCTGCGCCATCGCCCGCAGCCCGATGCCCTCCTTGAGGTAGTCCATCTCGTAGAGGTGCTCGCGCCACTTGCGGTCGATGACGTTGAGCAACACGTTGCGCTCCAGCTGACGCATCGCGCCCTCGCCGGCGATCTCCTCGAGCTCGGCTTCCCTTGCGGCGTAAGCCCTTTCGGCGTCCTTGATCAGCGCGTCGAGCAGCTCGTCGCGGGTGAGGTCGTCGCGGTCGGAGTCGGCGTCGGGGTGGGTCAGCGTCTCGTGCGCGATGCCGACCGGGTACAGCGTCTTCAGCGCCGTCCACAGCGCGTCCAGGTCCCAGTCCTCGGCGTAGCCCTCGGCGGTCGCGCCGTCGACGTAGGCGGTGATGACGTCGCGGACCATGTCCAGCGCCTGGTCCTTGAGGTTCTCGCCCTCCAGGATGCGGCGGCGCTCGGCGTAGACCACCTTGCGCTGCTGGTTCATCACCTCGTCGTACTTGAGGACGTTCTTTCTGACCTCGAAGTTCTGCTGCTCGACCTGGGTCTGGGCGCTCTTGATGGCGCGGGTCACCATCTTGTTCTCGATCGGCACGTCGTCGGGCAGGTTCAGCCGGTTGAGCATCGCCTCCAGCGCGGCGCCGTTGAAGCGGCGCATCAGCTCGTCGCTCAGCGACAGGTAGAAGCGCGACTCCCCCGGGTCGCCCTGCCGGCCGGACCGGCCGCGCAGCTGGTTGTCGATGCGCCGCGACTCGTGGCGCTCGGTGCCCAGCACGTACAGGCCGCCGGCCTCGATCACCTCTTCGGCCTCCGCGCTGGCCTCCTCCTTGACGATGGGCAGCTCCTCGTGCCAGGCCGCCTCGTACTCGTCGGGCGTCTCGACGGGGTCGAGGCCGCGGGCCCGCAGCCGCTGGTCGGTGAGGAAGTCGACGTTGCCGCCCAGCACGATGTCGGTGCCGCGGCCGGCCATGTTGGTGGCGACGGTGATGCCGCCGCGGCGGCCCGCCACGGCGATGATGCCCGCCTCCTGCTCGTGGTACTTGGCGTTGAGCACGTTGTGCTTGATGCCGCGCTTGTGGAACTGCCGCGACAGGTACTCGGAGCGCTCGACGCTGGTGGTGCCGATCAGGACCGGCTGGCCCTTCTCGTAGCGCTCCTCGACGTCGTCGACCACCGCGATGTACTTGGCCTCCTCGGTCTTGTAGATGAGGTCGGAGCAGTCGGTGCGGATCATCGGCTTGTTGGTCGGGATCGAGACCACGCCCAGCTTGTAGATCTCGTGCAGCTCGGCCGCCTCGGTCTGGGCGGTACCGGTCATGCCGGCCAGCTTGTCGTAGAGGCGGAAGTAGTTCTGCAGCGTGATGGTGGCCAGCGTCTGGTTCTCGGCCTTGATCTCGACGTGCTCCTTGGCCTCGATGGCCTGGTGCATGCCCTCGTTGTAGCGGCGGCCGATCAGCACGCGGCCGGTGAACTCGTCGACGATGAGCACCTCGCCGTCGCGCACGATGTAGTCCTTGTCGCGGTTGAACAGCTCCTTGGCCTTCAGCGCGTTGTTGAGGTAGCTGACCAGCGGCGAGTTGGCCGCCTCGTAGAGGTTGTCGATGCCGAGCTGGTCCTCGACGAACTCGACGCCCTTCTCGTGCACGCCGACGGTCCGTTTGCGCAGGTCGACCTCGTAGTGGACGTCCTTTTGCATCAGCGGCGCGATGCGGGCGAACTCGGTGTACCAGTTGGAGGCGCCGTCGGCCGGGCCGGAGATGATCAGCGGGGTGCGGGCCTCGTCGATGAGGATGGAGTCGACCTCGTCGACGATGGCGAAGTTGTGCCCGCGCTGCACCAGGTCGTCGAGCGAATGCGCCATGTTGTCGCGCAGGTAGTCGAAGCCGAACTCGTTGTTGGTGCCGTAGGTGATGTCGGCGTTGTAGGCCACCCGCCGCTCGTCGGGCGTCATCTGCGCCAGGATCACGCCGACGTCCAGGCCGAGGAAGCGGTGCACGCGGCCCATCCACTCGCTGTCGCGTTTGGCCAGGTAGTCGTTGACCGTGACGACGTGCACGCCCTTGCCGGCCAGCGCGTTGAGGTAGGCGGGCAACACGCACGTCAGGGTCTTGCCCTCACCGGTCTTCATCTCGGCGACGTTGCCCAGGTGCAGCGCGGCCGCGCCCATCACCTGCACGTCGAAGGGGCGCTGGTCCAGGACCCGCCACGCGGCCTCGCGGGCCACGGCGAACGCCTCGGGCAGCAGGTCGTCCAGGGTTTCCGGGTTTTTCTCGTCGTTGAGGCGCTGTCGGAACTCGTCGGTCTTGGCCCTCAGCTCGGCGTCGGTGAGCTTCTCGACGTCGTCGGACAACGTGTTGACATAGTCGGCCACCCGCTTGAGGCGCTTGACCATGCGACCTTCACCAAGGCGCAGCAACTTCGACAGCACAGCTATATCCCCTGTGGGTTGGAGTCTTCCTCTTTTTGCGAGGCGGCATCCATCCTAGGTGAAGAGGCAGTTAAGGCCCTCAAACGTCGCTGAACGTCAGGCCAGCCTGATCAGCCCGTAGTCGTAGGCGTGCCGGCGGTACACGACGGACGGCCGTTCGGTCTCCTTGTCGTAGAACAAGAAGAAGTTGTGCCCGACCAGCTCCATCTCGTAGAGCGCCTCGTCGACCGTCATGGGCGTGGCCTGGTGTTCCTTGGTGCGGACCACCCGGCCCGGCTCGTGGTCTTGCCGCTCGCCGTGCTCGACGCCCGCGCCGTCGTGTTGGTGCGGCTCGACGGGTTCGGAGTTGAAGGCCTTCGCGGGAAGCGGCGCCATCGCGGTGGCGGCGGCCAGCGACACCGGCGTCTTGTCGCCGTAGTGCACCTTGCGGCGGTCCTTGGCGCGGCGCAGCCGGTTCTCCAGCTTGTCGACCGCGGACTCGAAGGCGGCGTAGAAGCTGTCGGCGCAGGCCTCCGCGCGGCTGACGGGGCCGCGTCCGCGCGCGGTGATTTCGACGCGCTGACAGGATTTGCGCTGACGGCGGTTGGGCGCGTGTTTGAGCTCGACGTCGAAGAGATAGATGGAGCGATCGAATCGTTCGAGGCGGGCGAGTTTTTGCGAGACGTAGAAGCGGTAATGATCGGGGATTTCGACGTTGCGGCCTTTGAACACGACTTCGGCGTTGAGGGTCGGCTCGGCCGGCTCGCTGCTTTCTGCCGGCGCTTGGTCGAGAGTCTGACCGGAATCCACGGTAAGCCTTGACATACGTGTCAACTCGTTTCCTTTTCCACGTCGCACGCGGTGCGTGCCGGCTTCCTACTTGACGCGCCGACGGGGGGTTGGGAGCGGTTTCCTCAGGTCACCGCCGCAGGCTGCCCGCCGATGCAAGGTGTCGGATTCTCACCCCCTCCACGTGTGGCGTACCAACCCGGGAAATCGACGACTGCGTTGCGCCGGGTCAAAGATGTTCCTGAAGGTTGTCCTCGACGTTAGCTCGTGTTCGCCTTGGGATGCCACCAATTCCGGGCAGCTGTTGCGAGTTCTTCACATGCGCTTGGCGGGCGCACAGCTTTAGGCGGCCGCGATCGCCAGCACCGCGGCCACGCGGACCCCGGCGGCGCGCAGCGCCCACACCGACTCGCGGGCCGTCGCCCCGGTGGTGACGACGTCGTCGACGACGATGACCTCGCGCGATTGGGGGCGCGCCGGCCGCCCGCGCAGCACCACCCGACCGGCGATGTTGCGCTCGCGCGCCGAGGTGCCGAGGCCGACGGAGTCACGGGCCAGGGCCTTCATCCGCAGCGCCGGCGCGACGGCGATGTCGGGGTGCCCGGCCACCGCGGCCCGCGCCAGCCGGGTGACGGGGTCGCCGCCGCGTGCCCGCGCCGCCGAACGCCTCGTCGGCGCGGGCACGATCGTCAGCGGCGTCTCGACCATCCCCCAGGTCAACAGCCGGTGGATCCCGACGGCCAGCGCCCGGGCCAGCGGGCTGACCAGGTCGCCGCGCCCGTTCTCCTTCAGCGCGAGGATCGCCGCGCGCCGGGCGCCGGCGTAGCGACCCAGCGCGAACACCGGCGCCTCGGGTTCGATGCGGGGGTTGACGACGTGCGGCTCGTCGGCCCTGACGTCAAGTTCCGCCGCGCAGGCGTCACACCAGCGGGTCGACGGCGCCCCGCAGCCGCCGCATTCCAGCGGCAGGATGAGATCGAGCACGGAGTCAGTGTGGCGGGCACGGCCGACAACTACTACGGGCGCTCACGACGGCGCGATCGGAGCGGCTTCGACGAAACGCCGACGCGCCGGCTTCAACACGAAGACTGCCAGCGCCGCGGTTCCCAGATCGAGCGCAATCGCACACCCGAACACCGGAATCCAGCTCCCTGCGTGCTGATGCAGCAGCGCCGCGAGCGGACCACCGAAGACCGAACCGATCCCGAACGAGATGTAGAGCCAGCCATAGTTCGCTGTCGCGTAACGGGCCCCGAACGTGTCCGTCAAGGTGGATGGGAACAGCGAGAAGATCTCACCCCACCCGAAGAACACCAAACCCGACAGGAGGACGAACAGCGTGGCGTCGTGTCGCGTCAGCAACCAGAGCGTCATGGCGACAGCCTCCAGCGCGAAGGCAAACGCCATGGTGTTTTCCCGGCCCAGTCGGTCCGATACCCAACCGAAGAACGGCCGCGTCAGCCCGTTTGTGAACCGGTCGATGGTCAAGGCCAGCGGCAGCGCGGCGAGCCCGAACACCAGCACCTTGCTCACACCGAAGTCGGTCGCGAACGTAGCCATCTGCGACGTGACCATCAGGCCCGAAGTGGCCATCATCGTCATCATGAAGAACATCAGCCAGAAGAGCGGCCGCTTGAGCATCTCGGCGGGCCGGTAATCACGCCGAGCGGCGGACGGCCGGGCGCTCGGTACGGTCAACCCGAGATCCGCCGGCGGCACCCGCAACCCCTGCGCCGCAACGAAACCGACGGCGGCGAACACGATGCCGAAGAGCCACAGCGTCGACTCGACGCCATGCGCGGCCAGCGACGAGGCGATCGGAAAAGTCGTCAAAATCGCGCCCATCCCGTAGCCGGCCGCCACCACACCGGCGGCGAACCCGCGTCGATCGGGAAACCACCGGACCATCAGCCCCACGACGCCGACATACACAATCCCCGTGCCGAGACCGCCGACGCCGCCATAGGTGAGGTACAGCATCGACACGGTATGCGCGTAAGAAGCGAGCACCCAGCTCGCGCCCGCCAGCAGCGTGCCGATCGAGATCAACCGGCGCGGCCCGAAACGGTCGACCAGCGCACCCTGGAACGGCGAGAAAAACGCCTGTAACAGCACCAGAATCGAGAACGTAACCTGTAATTCGGGCAAGGCAATCCCGAGTTTGGTCGCAAGTGGCTTGGTCATCAGCGTCCAGACGTACTGGGGACTCGATATCGCCATCATGCACACCAGCCCAAGGCCGAGCTGAAGCCAGCGGGTCTGCGCGACGGTCGGCGCACTGGGTACAGCCGTGCCGCCCACGGTGTCCGCGTGAACAATCAACGTGTTCCTCCGTTTCGATTGCGTCTCGGCCCGCCCGCCATTGAGCCACCCACGCACCGACGTTGCCCGCACCAATCCGCTCGGCGAAACATCGGGAAGCGGCTTCCTGCAGGAGATTTCAATGGAAAAAGATTTACGCGACGCCAATGTGCGCTGCTGACAGTAATTTTCGCTTGTTACCGAGGCGTTACTGCCAGTAGCGGGCTTATCAACATCCACTCACAGAAAGCAACAGCCTGGAGTGCGAAATATGAACAGTATTGTCAGATAAGGACATACATTGATAAATGCTGCATATGCCACGATAGGCAATGTGTATCAGCCCTGCGCAATCGGGGGGTCCCCAATTAACCCTTTCGTCGCTGCGGGCCGCGCGAACAATCTCGGGTGTGAGCTGGCGTGGGACCGGTCAGCACTGACATGTCGAGGCGCGCTCACGATCCCGATCAGCACGGCGCTGGACGTCAGCGTCTCCCGAAACGATCTGTGGCACAACGCATGAGCCACGGCGGACATCGCTAGCCCGGCAGCACCGGCAGTGCGCCGGGCACCGACAGCCCGGACACCTCCGACCAGCTCTGCTGGCTTTCGGGGGCCGACGCCGAATACTGCAGCACCCCTTCGGGGGCCGCGACGTAGACGGCCGACGGGTTGGCCGCGACCGTCGTGACCGGCATCTGCAGGCCGCGGGCCGGCGCATCGGAGTTCACCCCGTCGAGGTTGACGTAGGACACCGGGTGGCTGGCGTCGGTGCGGGTCACCACGATGTCATCGCCGGTCCGCCACGACAGCGAGACCACCGAGTTGCCGAGGCCGAAACCCAGCCGCCGCGGGTAGGTCAGCGCGTACTGCCCGGCCTGGGTCTGCTCCACACCGGCGAGGATCACCTGGCCGTTGATCACCATCGCGGCGCGCGTGCTGTCGCGGGACAGCTGCAGGTCGGTGATCGGCCCGGGGAAGCTGGAGGCCACCACCGCGGAATCCACCGGGATGCGCGCGGGCTGTCCCGACGCCGGTTCCTGAATTGCGCGCAGCACGTTGTTGTTGTCGACCACCACCCACACGGCGTCGTCCAGCGACCAGCTGGGCCGAGTCAGGCTGTGCCCGTCGGCGGCCTGGACCGCCTCGCCGCCGAGGTCGCCGATCCACAACGACGCCGCCTGGTCCGGGGCGCCGCGGCGCAGTGTCACCACCGACGCCACCTGCCGCCCGCTACGCGACAACGCGGCGCCGGTCTGGTCGCCCACCCGCCCGAACGCCCCGGGCACGGTGTTGGCGTGCTGGCCGTCCAGCCCGACCAGCGACCCGTTGACCAGGGCGTGCAAGCCCGCCCCCGCGCCGTCGGCCACACCGGGGTCGGTGGCGGCGACGTCGGAGGTGGTCCACCCGTCGGCGAACCGGTCGTCCAGCGGCGCGCCGTCGGCGTTGATCACGTACGGGCCCCGGATGTCGGCCCGGGCCAGCGTCCAGATGATCTGTGCCGCAAGCAATTGCCTGCTGTGCGGATCGGTGGTGGACAACTTCTCCAGGTCGATGCGGGCGCCGCCGTAGCCCTTGCCGATGCCGTTCTTGCCGCCGTCGGCCCGGGTCACCGGGCCGCGCAGCCGCAGCGGCGGGGCCAGCAGGTTGCGCACGGTGTGGGCCATCTCGGGCCGCGGCCCGGCCAGCATCTTGGACACCAGCTCGGTGGCCAGCTGGTCGTGATCGGACACCGCGACGTAGCGGGGATCGGGCACCACGGTCTTGCCGGTCGGGTCGGCGAAGTACAGCGTGTTGCGTTTGTAGGTGGACTGGAACTGCTGCCAGTCCAGGAAGACACCGTTCGGCAGCCGGTCGATGCGCCAGCCCCCCGACGTCTTGACCAGCTCGATCGGCCCCGGGTCGGGCAGCACTCCCTCGGCGGTTTCGAACACGCCCACGTCGGACAGCGAGCCCAGGATGTCTGCGCGCATGGTCGCCGAAACCCGTTCGGCGCCACGGGTTTCCACGAACACCACATGGTCGATCAGCAGGGCGCTACCGGCGTCGTCCCACGCGTTGGACGCCGACTGGGTGAGAAATTGCCGGGCCGCCAGGTGCCGGTTCGCGGGATCGGCTGTGGCCTTAAGGAATTCGCGCAGTAACACGTCGGGGTCCATGCCCGGCGTCGGCTTGGGCAGGTTGGACGGCGCCGGCCGCTCGACCGTGCCGATGGCCTGCGGGGCCGACGAGCTGGGCACCCCCGCGCAGCCGGCGAGGACGAACGCCAGCGATAGGAGTGCCAATATTTCCGGGAGCCGCCGCACTCTAGACGCTCCGCTCGGCGTGCTCGCGTGGGCGCTGCGGGTCGGGGCGCGGCGGCGCGGGCGGCTCCGGGATCGGCTTCAGCGGCAGCGGGCTGGTGGTGACCTTGTGACCGCGAATCAGGGGCAGCGTCAGCCGGAAGCACGCGCCCTCGCCGGGCTCGCCCCACGCCTCCAGCCGGCCCTGGTGCAGCCGCGCGTCCTCGACGCTGATCGCCAGGCCCAGCCCGGTGCCGCCGGAACGCCGCACCCGCGACGGGTCGGAGCGCCAGAACCGGCTGAACACCAGTTTCTCCTCGCCGGGCCGCAGACCCACCCCGTAGTCGCGGACGGTGACGGCGACGGTGTCCTCGTCGACGCCCATCCGGATCTGCACCGGCTTGCGCTCGGCGTGGTCGATGGCGTTGGCGATCAGGTTGCGCAGGATCCGCTCCACCCTGCGCGGGTCGACCTCGGCGATCACCTCCTCGTCGGGCAGGTCGACGAGCAGCTCGATGCCGGCGTCCTCGGCCAGGTGTCCCACATTGCCCAGCGCGCTTTGCACCGTGGTGCGCAGGTCCACCGCCTCGACGGACAGCTCGGCCACGCCGGCGTCGTGCCGGGAGATCTCGAGCAGGTCGTTGAGCAGCGTCTCGAACCGGTCCAGCTCGTTGACCATCAGCTCGGTGGACCGGGCCAGGGTGGGGTCGAGGTCGGCGCTGTGGTCGTAGATCAGGTCGGCGGCCATCCGCACGGTGGTCAGCGGGGTGCGAAGTTCGTGGCTGACGTCGGAGGTGAACCGGCGCTGCAGGTTGCCGAACTCCTCGAGCTGGGTGATCTGGCGGGACAGGCTTTCGGCCATGTCGTTGAACGACACGGCCAGCCGCGCCATGTCGTCCTCGCCGCGCACCGGCATCCGTTCGGACAGGTGCCCCTCGGCGAACCGCTCGGCGATCCGCGACGCCGACCGGACCGGCACCACCACCTGGCGGGACACCAGCAGCGCGATCCCGGCGAGCAGCACCAGCAGCACCGCGCCGCCGGTGATCATCGTGCCGCGCACCAGCTGGATCGTGGCCTGCTCGTTCTTCAGCGGGAAGATCAGGTACAGCTCGAGGTTGGCCACCTGCGACGACGTCGGCGTGCCGATGACCAGCGCGGGCCCGGAGAAGCCGTCGGTGTGCACGGTCGCGTACTGATACGCCGCCTGCCCGGCCTTGACGAAGCCGCGCAATGCGTTGGGCACCTGGTCGACGGGTCCGGCCGTGGAAGCGGCGCGCGGACCGTCGCCGGGCACCATCAGCACCGCGTCGAACGCGCCGGCCAGCCCGGCGCCCGAGGCGGGGTCGGTCTTGGACGTCAGCGTGTTGCGAGCCAGCTGCAGGCTGCTGTCCAGTGAGCGCGTCTCCTCGCCGTTGACGATGCCGGCAACGGTGGTGCGCGCCCGCTCGATCTGCTCCATGGCGGCCCGGACCTTCACGTCCAGCACCCGGTTGGTCACCTGGCTGGTCAGCACGAAGCCGAGCGCCAGGATGACGGCGAGCGACAGGCCCAGGGTCAGCGCGACGACCCGCAATTGCAGCGATCGGCGCCAGGCAGCGCCCACGGCCCGACTCACCGCACCCATGCCCCGCGTCATGGGGCCGGAGCGCCCCCAGCGACTTCTAGTGCGTTGCCGAGACCCCCAGATCAACGAACCTCCCGGATCACGGAGGTCCGGCCTTGTATCCCACTCCTCGAACGGTCAACACCACGGTCGGGTTCTCAGGGTCTTTCTCGACCTTGGCCCGCAGACGCTGGACGTGCACGTTCACCAGGCGGGTGTCCGCCGGGTGCCGATACCCCCACACCTGTTCGAGCAGCACATCACGAGTAAACACCTGGCGCGGTTTGCGTGCCAGCGCGACCAACAGGTCGAACTCCAGCGGTGTGAGGGAGATCTGCTCGCCGTTGCGGGTGACCTTGTGCGCCGGCACGTCGATGTCGACGTCGGCGATGGAAAGCATCTCGGCGGGCTCGTCGTCGTTGCGCCGCAGCCGCGCGCGCACCCGGGCGACCAGCTCCTTGGGCTTGAACGGCTTCATGATGTAGTCGTCGGCGCCCGACTCCAGGCCGAGCACCACGTCCACGGTGTCGGTCTTGGCGGTCAGCATCACGATGGGCACGCCGGAGTCGGCGCGCAACACCCGGCACACGTCGATGCCGTTCATGCCCGGCAGCATCAGGTCCAGCAGCACCAGATCCGGGCGCAACTCACGCACCGCGGTCAGCGCCTGAGTGCCGTCGCCGATGACCGCGGTGTCGAAGCCCTCCCCACGCAGCACGATGGTGAGCATCTCGGCCAGCGAAGCGTCGTCGTCGACGACCAAAATCCTTTGCCTCATGGAGTCCATGGTGTCACCAGATCGGGACAAATTCGGCGCACCACACGGGCGTTTCTTATTCGATACGGCCAAATCGTGACAATTTTGTGCTAGCCGGCGGTCAAAGACGCCGCCAACCGCCCCGGATCGACGTCGGCGTCGACGACCAGCCACCGCCCGCCCCAGCCCGCCGCGGCCAGCTCGGCGTAGACCGCGCCGGTGCGCTGCTGCAGCCCGTCGTCGCGCTCGTAACTGTCCCGCGCGCGGCCCGGCTCGTGCTCGGCCCGGTGCCGGGCCCGCCGCGCGGCGAGTTCGGCGGGCACGGCGACCTGGCGTCGTCGGTGTACGCGATGGCCACGCTGTTCGCGCTCGACCGCGCCGGGGCGATCGGGCAGATCGCGGCGCTGGGCCGCGACCATGACGTGGTGATCCTGGATCGCTACGTCGCCTCCAACGCGGCCTACAGCGCGGCGCGCCTGCACCAGGACGCGGCCGGGGAGGCGGCCGCGTGGGTGCACCGGCTCGAATACGAGCGGTTGGGGCTGCCCACGCCGGACTGGCAGGTGCTGCTCGCGGTGCCCGCCGAACTCGCCGCGCGGCGGGCCCGGCACCGGGCCGAGCACGAGCCGGGCCGCGCGCGGGACAGTTACGA